>DATBWP010000224.1:0-12697 GCA_036514735.1 Anaerolineales bacterium | reverse complement strand
CAGCACACAGAAGCAAACTACTTGCGAACCTTTCAATTCGTCAGGCACGGCGATGGCTGCGGCTTCCACGACATGCGGGTGAGCGACCAACACCGATTCGACCTCGGCCGGACCTAAACGCTTACCGGCCACTTTGATAGTATCGTCGGAGCGGCCGAGGATATACCAAAGGCCGTCGCTGTCCTTGGCTGCCCAATCTCCGTGTACCCAGATGTTCTGCCAGCGCGACCAATAACTTTCTTCGTAGCGTGCGGGATCTTTCCAAAAACCGCGGGTCATGCCAATCCACGGGGCTTTGATTACCAGCTCGCCCACTTCGTTCGTTACCGATTCGCCTTTTTCGTTGAACACATCCGCAGCGATGCCCGGGCAAGGCGCGCTGAAGGCGGTGGCCTTAAGCGGCAAGATGGGGTTGCCCATCAGGATGCCACCGGAGATTTCGGTGCCCCCCGAATAGTTAATGATCGGCCTTTTGGATTCGCCCACTACCTCGAACAGCCAAGCCCAGGGATCAGGATTCCAGGGTTCGCCGGTGGAGGCGAAATAACGCAGGCTGGAAAGGTCGTGAGATTTGACCGCCTTTTGGCCGAAGGGGATCAGGGCACGGATAAGCGTGGGCGAAACACCCAGGGTGGTGAGCTTGTGCTTTTCCACCAGCGCCCACAGCCGGTCAGGGCCAGGGTAATCGTGAGCGCCGTCGTACATAAGGAAGGTGGCTCCCAGCAGCAGCGCGCCGAAAACCAGCCAGGGCCCCATCATCCAGCCCATATCCGTCATCCAGTAAATGATATGGCCCGGGCGCACATCGGTGCCGAAGGCCATATCCTGGGCGGCTTTCACCGGAAAACCGCAATGGGTGTGCAGAGCGCCTTTGGGGAGACCTGTGGTGCCGGAGGTGTAGATGATCATCAAAGGGTCTTCGGCTGCAGTCCGTTCGGTATCCGCTTCGGGAGATTGCGAGGCGATAAGCTCATGCCACCAATGGTCGCGCCCGAGCACTATGGGGACTTGAAGTTGGGCATGGGAAAGCACGATGAGATGGGCGAGGCTGGGAACGTCGGCGGCCGCCTTATCCGCAATGGATTTCATCTCGACGTTGTGGCCGCGGCGTGGAAAGCCATCCGCGGTAAAAAGGGCTTTGGCGCCGGCATCGGCCAAGCGGGTGATCACCGCATCGGCGCCGTAGCCGGAAAACAACGGCAGGATGACGCCGCCGATCTTGGCGATAGCCAGCAAGGCCACCACGATCTCGGGCACCATGGGCATGAAGAGGCCGATGGCGTCGCCCTTTCCCAGGCCCAAAGAGCGCAAGGCGTTGGCTGCCTGGTTCACCTGCCCATGGAGACCGCCATAGGTGAGGGTTTGCGTTTGGCCGCCCTCCCCTTCCCAGATGAGGGCGGGCACGTGTTCCGTGGGTGTGCCGATATATTTATCAAGACAGTTATGGACGATGTTCATTTGGCCGCCCACGCACCAGGCGGGCCAGGCGATGCCTTTGGAAAGATCGAGCACCTTAGTGTAAGGTTTATAGAAATCGATGTCTAGAAATTTGAGGACGGCATCGGTGAACCAGGCAACATCCTGCGTGGAGCGCGCCATGAGCTCATCGAACGTGGCGATCTCGTGAACGCGCATGAATTCGGTGAGGCGGGCGTTGTCGATATAGTCCTGGTTGGGTTTCCAGACGACAGGACCCGAGAACGATGGCGAAGCGGCCATATGGATGAGCTATTGTAAAGGATATGGAGCAGGCACTGGTTTTAGGCGGGTCTGGCAGGCTCTTTGAGGTGAGAGCCTGCCAGATATAAAGGCTTTTCTATTCCTTTTTCTTGGGGTCGTTTGCCATCTCGGTGCCCACAAAAATGGCATTGCGCATCTGCTCGGTGAGGTCGCCAACCGAAGCGGGCGAGTAAGGCAAGAGGATCACCTTGCTGCCGGCATGGGCACCAATATCCTTGAGCATGTCAAAGTGCTGCGTGACCATGAGCAGGTCCATAACGGTTTGGGGAGACACGGTGGTGATCTCTTTTTGGAATTCCGCCACGGCCGTGCTTAACCCCTGGGCGATCTCCTTGCGCTGATTGGCAATACCTACGCCTTGCAGGCGCTTGCTTTCAGCTTCGCCTTCGGCAGCGCGCACGGTCATGATGTACTCCGCCTGGGCCTTCTCGGTAGCCGCCAAACGCAGCCGCTGCTGGGTATTGATCTCGTTCATGGCTTGCTTCACCTTATCATCCGGGTCGATATCCGTAATCAGGGTTTGGCGGATGTCGTAGCCAAAATCATCCATGGCGTCAGAAAGCTCGTTACGCACGGCCTTGGCAATGTCTTCTTTGTTCTCGAAGACTTCGTCGAGCAACATCTTGGGTACATTGGCCCGCACCACATCAAAGACGAAAGAGCGGATCTGGGTATGGGGATCCTGCAATCGATAAAAGGCGTCGTATACCTTGTCCTCGCGGATCAGGTACTGAACCGCCACAACCATCCTAACGAACACATTGTCCTTGGTCTTGGTCTCGATCTCCACATCGAGTTGCTGCAGACGCAGGTTGACACGGCCGGCAATGCGTTCGATGAGCGGAATCTTGAAATTTAAGCCCGCCTTGTAGATGCGCACAAATTTTCCAAAACGCTGCACAATCACCGCAGATTGCTGTTGAACGGTAAAAACCGTGGCAGGCACCAAAATGAGCAGGGCCAATCCCACTATTAAGTATGTGGCGATCCCAGAAAAGAAATCCATCCTAACCTCCTGTGGTAACGAAAAAGCGCGGGTTTCATTGTACTCACAAACATTTACATTTGGGATTGCCTGGAAGAAGCGCCATATTTCTTAGATCTTTTGGTTCTGCATCCCTTGACAGAAACACGCGGACTCGATATATTTCGCTTTGATATTAGTTTCCAAAGGAAACTAAATGACTGAGAAAAACCGTTCTGTCGCCCAGGAAGTGCTGGAAGTCGTCCCCGCTGTCATGCGCGTAATCCGCAAGGAATTTCGCTCGCAGCGCGACCCCGCCTTATCGCTGCCTGAATTCCGCAGCTTGATCTTTATCAATCGCTCGCCGGGCAGTGCGCTGAACGAGGTGGCCGAGCATATCGGCCTCGAAGCCCCCGCAACATCGAAGCTGGTTGAGCACCTGGTGCAGCGCGGGCTAGTGAAGCGCCAGGAAGACGCCAGCGACCGCCGGCGAGTGAACCTGAGCATTTTGCCCAAAGGCAGACAGAGCATCGACGCCGCCTTTCAGCACACCCGGCTCTTCCTGACAAAGCGCTTCGCCCACCTCACGGAAGGCCAACGCCGAAACTTGCTGGCCTCCATGGAAATACTGAAAACCGCCTTTTCGGACGAAACAAGCAAAAAACCAAACAAGGAAGCCGACCCGACGTCATGAATGTTATCGAAACACAGCAACTCACCCGCCGCTTCGGCAGCTTTACCGCGGTCGATGAGGTTAGTCTGACTTTGCAAGAAGGGGAAATCTTCGGCCTGTTGGGGCCCAACGGCGCCGGCAAAACCACACTGATCAAAATGCTAACCACATTATTACCACCCAGCAAAGGCGGCGCTAGCGTGGCAGGTTTCGACGTGGTGCGCCAGGCGCGCGAAGTGCGCCGGGTGATCGGCTACGTGCCGCAACTGCTGTCTGCAGACGGCTATCTGACCGGATATGAAAACCTGCTGATCTTCGCCAAGCTTTTCGATCTGCCGCGCCAGCAACGCGACGAACGCATCCAGCGCCTGCTACACATGATGGGGCTGGAAGCGGCCGCCGACCAGATGGTGAGTACTTTCTCCGGCGGCATGATCCGCCGGCTGGAAATTGCCCAATCGATGCTGCACGAACCGCGCGTGCTTTTCCTGGACGAGCCTACAGTGGGTTTGGACCCCATCGCGCGGCGTTCTGTGTGGGAGCATATCCAGCGCTTGCGGACCGAATTCAGCACTACTATTCTGCTAACCACGCATTACATGGAGGAAGCCGACAGCCTGTGCCAGCGCATCGCCATCCTGCACCAGGGGCGCGTGGCTGCCATCGGCACACCGGAGCAACTGAAGGCCGGGCTCAACGGCGGCAGCGCCACACTGGATGAGGTGTTCGCCCATTTCGCCGGCGCCGAGCTGCAACCCAGCGGCTCTTACTTCGAAGTCTCGAGGACCAGACATGACGCACGCCGTGTCGGCTAAACCATGCCCCCTGCCACGGCCGCTGGCCGACGCCATTTATTTCTGGCGCAAGACCTTCAATATTTTCGAGATGGAATTGCGCAAGCTACGGCACGACTCCATGCCTCTATTCACCCGCGCCGTGCAGCCGCTGCTGTGGTTGCTTATTTTCGGGCAGGTGTTGGCTGCCACGCGCGCCATCCCCACCGGGGAGTTTGGCTATATCGCCTTCATGGCACCCGGCATCCTGGCCCAAAGCGTATTGTTCATTTCGATCTTTTACGGCCTGTCCATCATCTGGGAACGCGACCTGGGCATCATCCATAAATTCCTGGCCAGCCCGGCGCCCAGGGCTTCTTTGGTGCTCGGCAAGGGGTTGTCCTCCGGGGTACGCGGCATTTCCCAGGCTTTCATCATCGTCCCGCTGGCTTATTTTCTGGGCGTCAACGTGAACTGGAGCCTATTCAACCTGCTGGGCATCCTGGCGGTGGTCGTGCTCGGTGCGATCGTGTTTTCGACCTTCTCCCTGTTGATCGCCATCTGGGTCAAGACGCGCGAGCGCTTCATGGGCGTAGGCCAGTTCCTCACCATGCCGCTGTTCTTCGCCAGCAATGCCATTTACCCGATCGAAGTAATGCCAGAGTGGTTGCAAGTAATTTCCCATTTCAATCCGCTCACTTACATGGTGGACGCGCTGCGCACCATGATCCTGACCGGCAGCCAGAGCAGCTTCGGTCTGGTGACGGATTTCCTGGTGCTGGGAGGCGTAGCCACCACGCTGGTTTGGTTTGCGGCGCGGCGGTATCCGACTTTTATTACTTAGGGGTGGAGACGGGAGATTAGAGAATCAGGGATTAGGCGCGGATCATAGTCAGCAGCATTTTGAACGCAGTATGGGCCTGGAGCGCATGCGGGATGTTTGCTGGCAACAAGAGGATATTGCCCGTTTTGACTTCATGTTCGTCCGACCCTATGCGCACAGCCGCCTTACCCTCGAGGACATGCACAAGCGCGTCGTAAGGCGCGGCGTGCTCGCTTAGGCCCTCACCGGCATCAAAAGCAAACAGCGTTACGGTGCCCCCCGGCTTGTTGACCAGCACTCGGCTTACCACCGCACCCGGTTGGGTGGCGATTAGGGTAACCAGATCCTGTGCTGTTTTCGATAAATCCTGAGTCGGCTCGCTCATGGTTTCCTTTCAGATTACAACAATTCGCGATCATCCGTCTTTGAAACCTTGCGCACATACCAAATGCGCTGCAAGGCGGTGAAGTTAGCCCCGACGGCGATAAGGCCAACGCCAAGTAGGGGCAAATTGAATAACAAGAATATCGATAGGATCAGGAATCGCTCGACCCGGCTGAACAAGCCGCCCTTGGATTCGAAGCCAAGGCTTTGGGCGCGGGCGCGCACATAGGAAACCAGCATGGAGCCGAAGGCGGCTAAATAGACCGCCATCAGGAACCCGAGCTCACCCTGCTGTTGGGCTGCCCACAACAACCCGGCATACACCGCCAGTTCTGAATAGCGGTCGGTGACCGAATCGACGAAGGCGCCAAATTCCTGCGGCTCGCCGCGGTGGCGGGCCAGGGCGCCATCCAGCGCGTCCACCGGGCCGGTGAGCAGGATGACCAGGCCGCCCCAGCTGAACTGTCCCTGGGAAACCAAGATGGCGGCCGCCACAGAGCCCAATACCCCCACCAGGGTAAGCTGGTTGGGATGGACTCCAAGCTTGTCCAGAAATTCCACGGCGGGGTTCAGCACCCAACCGAAGTTGAGGCGCAAGCGGTCGGTGAACGTGATCTGGTTCACGGAGGTAGATGCCACTCGTGGAGTATGCAGGACACGGCTCACTCTTCATCCACCTCATCATCGGTGGTATTGAACTCATCCAGGTTCATCAACACCTCACGTTCCTTGCCGCCGCTCTGCACCGGGCCCAACACGCCCATGTCTTCCAGCTCGTCAACCAAACGGGCGGCGCGCGGGTAGCCAATGCGCAAGGCGCGCTGCAAATGCGAAGCGCTGGATTTACCGGTCTGGCGGATTACGTCGATAGCTCGTTCAACCAGCAGATCCTTATCGCCGATAATGGCATCCTTATGCATCAACGCGTCCCAGGGGACCAACTCGCCCTCCTCCTGCGGCCAGGCTTGCTGCCAGTAATCGATCACGGCCTCGATCTCTTTGTCGCTGATCATCACGCCCTGGGAACGGACGGGAGCGGCGGCCTCTGGCGCCAAATACAGCATGTCTCCGCGACCCAGCAGGGTCTCAGCGCCGCCCGTGTCGAGGATGACGCGCGAATCCACAGATGAGGCAACGGCGAAAGAAATGCGGGCGGGGAAATTAGCCTTGATCAAGCCAGTGACGACATCGGTGCTCGGCCGTTGGGTTGCGACCACCAGATGGATACCCACGGCGCGCGCCATCTGCGCCAGGCGCACCAGCGTGCTTTCGGTGTGCTCGGCGGTGGACATCATCAGGTCAGATAACTCATCGACTAAAACCACGATGCGGGGCAAGTGCTCGCCATCGACGCGCCGGGCTGTCTTTTGGTTGTAGCTGTCAAGGTCACGCGCCCGCTCTTTTTCCAAAAGTTTATAGCGCCGCTGCATCTCGGCCACCAGCCAGCGCAGCACAGCGGTGATGCGTTCCAACTCGGTCTCCACTTTTCCCAATAAATGCGGGAGGCCATTGAAGCGCACCAGTTCGACCATCTTGGGATCGAGCAAAATGAGGCGCAGATCCTGCGGGCTGCTGTTCATCACCAGGCAAATGGCGATGGCGGAAATCAGCACAGATTTGCCAGAGCCGGTAGTCCCAGCTACCAGCAAGTGCGGCATGCGCGCCAGATCAGCGGCAATCGGCGCGCCGGAAACATCGCGGCCCAGCGCCAGGGCCAGCGGCGAAGCCAGCTTGTGGAAGACGGGACTCTCAAGGATCGGGCGCAAGCGCACCAAGGTGGCGCGCGAGTTAGGCACCTCCACACCCACATAGGAGCGGCCCGGCACGGGCGCCTGAATGCGCAGGCGTTGCGCCGAGAGCGCCAGCGCCAGGTCGCGCTGCAAGGCGGAGATCTGCGAGACGCGCACCTTTTGGCGGTTCTCGCCGTTCTCTTCACCGGGGCGCTGGAAATAGCCGGGCTCCACTGCAAATTGGGTCACGGTGGGACCCACCTGGTAACCCACCACGCGGGCCTGGATGCCAAACTCCGCCAGGGTCTTCTCTAATAAGCCAGCCATTTGATTGATGTGGCGTTCATTTGGGCGTGTGTCCTGCTCACCTGCCAGCAAATCCAGCGGGGGCAGATCGGCGGAGCGAGGCAAGCGCTTGGAGGGTTTGACTGCTTGATCCGGTTTGCTCAAGTCCTTGCGGAATTCGCGCGGCAGGCGGGAAGCCTTTTTGGCGGGGGCTTGATCTTCAACCTCAGATGCTTCTGCTACTGGGGAGATGGAAAGAACCGGATCGGTGGAAAACGGGGAGGTACGAGATGCGGATGGCGCCGAGCGTAACAAAGCTCCTCGGCTCAAAGTCAGCAAACCAGCATAGGTAAACACCAGTAACAATAACAACCAGACCAATCCCAGAGCCAGCCAACTGGGTAAAACACTGGCAAACAGCAGGCGCAGGCTTTCGGCCAGACCCCAGCCCACCAACCCACCGGCGTCGCCGAGTTCGGCTACCTCAAGGGAATGGCCGGTCGCCAGGCTCAGCAACCCTAGGACAGCAAAGGTAGCGACCTCAAATGCAATCAAGCGCCCCAAGGGGAAGGCGGCTGGCGCTTTGCGCCGGGTCACCAGACTCCAGCCAGCCCAGGCTAGGCCGAGGACTACCAGCACACTGCCCCACCCCAGCCAACGCCGCCACAGGCCGACCCAGGGGTTGAGCCACGCTCCACCCGTAAGGCCAAAAAGGCCCAATAAGGTGAGCAGCGCCAACGCCAGCACGATGAGGCCGGCGACTTCAGAAGCGATCTCGCCAAATCCGCCGCGCAGCCAATCGAAACGCGAGGTAAGGCCAGGCCGGCGCGGCGGTTGCACGAAGGCGGGTGGCTTAGCCATGCTCTCCCGGCGTATCGAGCCAGTTGGGCCCCTGGTTGTCCTGGTCCTTCCAGGGATGCGTGAGAAGTTGCAAGCTTAGCCGCTGGCGCTCTGGCTCGACTTGCAGCACGGCCACCTGAACCTTGATGCCGGGTTCCAACACCAGCCGTGGATCTAACCTTTCGTGCAAGCCCATTTGACTAATATGGATGAGGCCTTCCAAGCCCTCCTCCAATTTCACGAAAGCGCCAAAGTGCACCACTTCAGTCACCTCGGCTTGCACTTCTTTCCCGATCGGATACTTTTCAAGCGCGGTTTGCCAGGGGTTGGGCTGGCCGCGTTTAATACTCAAAGAAACGCGCCCGCGGTCCATCTCCAATTGCAGCACCACGACTTTTACCTTATCGCCCGGATCAGCGATTTCGCGCGGGTGGCCTACCCGGCCCCAGGAAAGCTCGGAGATGTGCACAAGGCCTTCCACCCCGCCCAGATCGATGAAAAGACCGAAAGGCGTGACGTTGGTTACCACCCCTTCCAGTTGTTGGTTGACCTGCAGGGTCTGCAACAGGGTCTGCCGAGATCCGGGAGCAGTTTGGGCGGCGCGTTCCGAGAGCACAATACGGCCGCGCTCCGGATCACATTCGATGACCTTGAGCTCGATCTCGCGCCCCAGGTAACCTTCCAACAGGCGTTCGGTGATCTTCTGCCCATCGACAGCCGCCACCAGGTGGGATCTGGGCACAAAGCCCTGGAATTCTTGCGTGCGCACCAGCAAACCGCCGCGGTTATAGCCCACTACTTCAGCATAACAAACCGCTTCGGCTTCCTGGATCTCCAGCACGCGAGTCCAATCCACCCAATCCATCGCAGGCGGTTTGCGTTCCTTGGATTGAACTAGCCGGCGCGCCGGCTTACGCCCCGCATGCAACTTGGCAGCGGGAGCGTACTTGAACTCTTCGGACATCAAAGACTGCCACCAGCCATCGTCCGGCTCGGCAGCATTGGGCGTGCGCCGGGTCTTGTATGAGTTGGTCTCATTCATCACTGGGTTCCTTTCCATTTATCTGGTTAAGCGCTTTAGTTTCCATTTCAAGTAAACTGCGCGCCACGGATTCGATGGCCACGCGTTGTTTCCGATAGAGGTCCGCTTCAGACATGGCTAACCGCATAGCCACATCGCGCACTTTGCGCCCCTGCAGGAACTTCAGTTCAAGCAAGTTGAATAGCATCCATTCGCCGCTCAGTTTGGGCTCGCCATCTGGCTTGTTGTGCTCGATGGCGGCGCGCAGGATGCCGCGCATGGCCTGAGCGGGATTGCCTTCATTCTCAGCCATCGCTTTCTGAACGACTTGGAGTCCGCGTAGTGGACTTTCAGTCAACTTGGGACCGCCCCAGTAATGGGTCAGGGCGTCCTTCACCCACTTGACCAGATCGGAATATTCCGGCAGGCCGGCCTCATCGCTTAGCACTTCCTGTTGGTCAAAGCGCGAGGCGGCGCGCAGGCGTTGGATCAGGTCAACACGTGGCCCCAGGGTTTCCAGGGAGCTGAGCGCCAGGCTTTGCTGGCGGCGGTTATCCAGGGCCATGGCGGCGCGCTCACCCAGATGGACCAGGGCGGCGCGTTGCTCTTCAACCACAGCGGTCCTGCGCGGCCGCAGCACACCCAGCAGACCGATCAAAGCCTTGTCCTGCACGGAATGCAACGGAAAGATCCAATATTTGCCCCAGGAGAAAACCGTGGGTGCTCCGTTTTGCTGCGCAGCTCGCTCCAGCTCGGCAGTGGCTTGTTTTCTCTCCAGCAATTTGGTGTTGCCTACCGACACGATGGTGCGCAACGCACCGCGGTCCAGGGCGGCGACAAACGCCGATTTGATCTGCAGCCGATCGCAGACGGCAGCCAGCAGAGCTTCCAGGAATTGGACCAAATCGGAGTTAGTCAGGAAGCGTTCCTGCAGGTGTTGGACGAATTCAACATCTTCGGCTTCACCCCCAAACAACACCCAGCGCTCCAGGGTTGGAGTGAACAAGGTGAACAAATGGGCGGTAACCAGGGCGGAGAGGGCGATGAGGATGGGCAGCATGATGGCCTGCTGGGTATTGAACAAGGCGCTGATGGGCGTGACCAAGGGAATGAGGGAAAGCACAATGAAAACAGTGACAGGACCGCGCAACAGCCAGCGGAATAATCTGCTTTTTACCACCCGATCAGGCCAAGGCACCCCGAAGAAGGCCGTGGCATAGGCCATGGCTACCAAAGCCACAAAGATCAAGACATTACCAATGGCTGCGCTTAGGAAGAAGCCTGCCTGGAAAGCCGAGGCCACCCCCGAACTGATCATCAGGAACGGGTAAGCGCTCAGGGCAAGCGCCAGGGAACCCACGAACAGATAGCTCATGCGGCGGCGGCTGGCTGAGAGCACGGTGCGTCGCAAGGCACGCCAGATGGTGAATAAAGCCAAGCCCACCACCAAGACGTAGTAGCCGGTAAAAGCCCACGAAACCGGGGTGGGTAAAAAATGTGGCACCGGCTCACGGGTGAGCACTGGCTCACCAAGCAGCGTGCCGCTTAGCAGTAGGGCGAGAAAACTTGCCGAAATGGCATAGGAAAGGCGCACCGCCAGGCGTCGCCGGCCGCGGGATGGTCGCCCGGTGGTTTCCAGCAGTGCATCGGCAAAATGCATGTAGGCGGCGGGCAGGAATATGGTGCCCACCCATTGGAAGCGTAGCCAGAATTCAATGTTGGCGGAGAGCGAGCCGCTGATCGCCTCTCCCGCCGAGCTGACCATAATGCAGGCCAGGATCACGGCAAAGGCGCGCGAAACCCGATCGCGCAGGTTGAAGGTAAGCGCCCGCAGAAACAGGGACAGGGCAGTGATGGCAATGCCGGCTTCGAAGACTCGATTGAGGGTTTCTAAACTACTTAGCACCGCAGCACCATATAAAAATAGGGAAGGTCACAAATAACAATGTCAGCTAGGCTAATCGTTTCGCAAAGAACAGGGCGATCTCCTGATTTTCATAATAACGGTCGTTATATCCAGAGAATTCAAAAGCCAGTTTATAAGCCAGGTGAATGGCCGGGTTGTTCTTGGATTGCATTTCCACCACCAAGCGCTCGTAGCCATGCTGGCGCGCCCAATTCTGCGCCGCCAGCACCAGGCGGGTGCCAACGCCTTTGCGGCGTTGCGATGCCGCCACCACCAGGTCGGTGAGCCAAACTGCTCCAGGCGCCAAGCCTGCGGCCAGGCTGGCATAGCCGCATAGCTTTCCGTCCCGTTCAGCCACGAGCAAGGCCGAACGCTGCTTCCATTCCGCTTGAAGGCGTTCCTTCTGGCGCGGATAGGCCACGGTCATCGGGCGCGGCAAACGGGTTTCCCGAAAGCGGGCGCCCATACGGGGAGCGCTTAGGTCCACTTCCATTTGCCACACATATTCAGTGGCATAGCCATGGTCCAGATCCAGCATAGCCGGGAAATCGGCTTCCTCGCCGGGACGGATTGCGATGTGTAAGTTGGTATCGATCATTCCTCCGCCGTTTCGATGCTCACTGGAATGCGACAGGGCGGCAGTTCCCCTCCCGCGCTGTCGGTCACGATCAGCTGCAGCACGTAACGACCGGCCGGCAAACGCGAGGTGTCCCAACTCTCCACCAGCACATTATCACGAACGGTGTTACGTCCGGCTTGGATGGTGAGCCAGAGTTCTTCTTCGGCTCTGGCGTATTCCAGTTTGTAGAAGCCGAAATTGGGGACATCCACGGTACCGCGCACTTCCACCGCGCCCCGCAAGGTATCGCCGGATTCCGGTGCGCTGATATTAATGCTTTCGGGAATACAAGCTTCCGGATCCACACTCACGGTGGGCAAGGGTGTGGCGGTCGCCAAGCTCACGGTTCCTTGGCTTGACGGGGTAGGACCACCCGAAGCCGCGATAGTCAGATCCAAGGTAGGGGTGGCCAGCAGAGACTGAGCCGGCAAGGTCGTCGCAACAAAAGTTACCATGACAAAAATGATAACGGCGAGGATGAGCAAGGCAAACAAAGTGACAGCGGCCTGGTTGAGCCGCGTGCGTGACGCTTCGCGTTCCAGCTCATAAACCGCCGAACTAACTTCCTGCCAGGCAAGCCAAAACCGGTATAAATAAAGAATGCCTCCCAGCCCAATGACAAAATATAAAACTGCTTCATATTGAACAAAAAATCGTAAAACTTCTGCCATTATCAAAGCACTGAGCTTAAAGCTTGCGCAACACCCCTCGAATTATTTTAGTTAATTTGGGCACGAGGATCTTTCCCGCTTCCAGCACTTCCTCATGCGTAGTTTCCGTATTACCGTCCAGGTTAGCCTTGTTGCTGATGCCGGAGATGCCCAGCACGCGTGTGCCGCCATGGCGGGCCACGGTGACCTCGGGTGCCGTGGACATGCCGACGGCGTCCACGCCCGCGCCGCGCAGAAAGCGCAAATCGGCGGGGGTCTCAAAACTGGG
>DATBWP010000223.1:0-2442 GCA_036514735.1 Anaerolineales bacterium | reverse complement strand
CAATATCCGCGACTACGCGCTCGACAAGCACCAGGTGACCGATGATGAGCCCTACGGTGGAGGGGGCGGTATGGTGATGAAGCCCGAGCCGATCTTCGCCGCGGTGGAAGGCGTGCTGGGAGCACCACCCCAAATTCCGGTAATTTTGCTCAGCCCTCAGGGGCGGCTTTTTTCCCAAAGCCTGGCCCAGGACCTGGGCAGATTACCGCACCTGGCGCTGATCTGCGGGCGGTATGAGGGCGTGGACGAACGTATACGCGCCCATTTGGCTACTGACGAGATCTCCATCGGCGACTATGTGCTCACCGGCGGCGAGTTGCCCGCCCTGGTACTAATCGACGCGCTGGCCCGCACGCTACCCGGAGCCCTTGGGGATCCCGAAGGAGCGTTTAGCGACTCGCATGTCAGCGGGTTGCTGGAGCACCCTCATTACACTCGGCCGCAGAATTTCCGCGGCTGGGAAGTTCCCGAGATCCTGCGCTCTGGCGACCATGCCCGAATTGCGCGTTGGCGGCGGCAGCAGTCGCTGCAGCGCACCGCCCAGCGTCGCCCTGACCTGCTGGCGCGAGCAGAACTAAGCAGTTCCGATAAAAAACTATTGGAGGCCTCTGGTCAGCAACTCGATTAATCATCGCATTCATTGATCGAGTCAGGAAACCAGCTATGACACTAAATGCCGTTTGCGTATTCTGTGGATCCTCCGACGAGGTCGGGGCGCAATATTTGCAAGCCGCGCGCGCCATGGGGGAAGTGATGGCCGCCCGCAACCTGCAACTAGTCTTCGGCGGCGGCAGCACCGGCCTGATGGGCGCCTTGGCCGACTCGGTGCTGGCCGCGGGCGGCGAAGTGATCGGCGTGCTGCCGCTGCAATTCAACCGACCGGAGTTGGCTCACCAACGCCTGACCCGGATGGAATTAGTAGATGGCATGCACGCCCGCAAAGCGCGCATGGCCGAACTGGCGGATGCTTTCGTAGCGCTGCCCGGCGGCTTTGGTACCCTGGAGGAGTTGTTCGAAGCGCTTACCTGGGCGCAGATCGGATTGCATGTAAAACCAGTGGGGCTGCTGAACGTGTATGGCTACTTCGACCATTTGCTCAAGTTCATGGAGCACGCCAACAAAGAGGGTTTTACGTTTTGGGAGCACCAGAAACTGTACAGCCAGGCCGAGAAGCCAGAGGCTTTGCTGGATAAACTGTCAACCTACACGCCGCCTGACGGCTTGGAACGTTGGCTGCAACGTTGAGTCCGAAGGAACACAGGTGGGGCTGATCCTCTGCGTTACCTCCTGTTCAGAGCAAAATAAGCTCGGATGCCCACCCCACTGAGAACACCGGTCAGGTGGGCCAGCAGGTAGGGTGTTAGCTCGGTCTCAATATTTGAACGCGAGTAATGTAAAAATAGGGCGCCCAAGCCAGTACCCCCAGCGTAATCAGCACCCGACTGGCCGGGCGCAAGCGCGTCTCTCGCGAGGAGCTTGCCACGCTGGCGCTACCGTCGGCGCGAAGTCGCGCTCCAGCCAGCACACAGCTCAAGTGGACAATCAAAAATGGCAGAAGAGAGACGTTCTGGCCGGCGGCCAACAGATAGAAATAAGGAAACCAAACGGCAACCCCAATGTAGATGAATACCGTTTCCCAGGTGCGCTTGTCAATCCTTCGCAACCAAACCCAAAGTGAAGGCTTGTGGTCCAAGATTCGTTTCACTTCCTACCGCGACGAGGTGCTGGTTTGGCATCCACGCCCTGCTGTGGTTTGGCGGCGGCCTGGAAACCGGCGAACATCAGGATGGCTGATAACAGCTCGCCTAAATACAAGAATTGTCCGTAACCCAGCCGGGTGAGCGTGCTGGCGAAACCGATGAGCAAAGCGCCGACAGCGATCAACACATTACCCAGCACGCGGTTGGGAAGTACCTGCTTTCTCCAGAACAAATAAGCGGACCAGATAGCGCCGCCAACCAGCGTGAGCAACCCATAAATATTGAAAAACGGCGTTGTCAGGCGCACAGGAGAACCAAGAGGCAACAAACCCCGCACTACAGTAACCTGCTCACCGCGGTAGGTCACTTCCGCAGTTTGTTGATTGGGGGTCGGAAAATCACCGGGCTCCAACCGCCTGGTGCCGTATTGCTCACTGACCGGTTTTTGGGTAGTAAAAGCCTCCTCATCCAGGCTCGCTACAGCTTGAAACATAAGGTAGGTGGCTGCCAGGCTTCCCAGCACCAGCACTGCGGTGACTACATGAACCCACTTCTTGCGCACCAGCAGGTTCAGCGTGCCGTGGCCAATCCAGGCAGCATTCAGCGCGGCGCCAAATAAGTACCAGCCGAAGAACACCCATTTGTTCCAGGCCAGGGTTAAGTACGCTTCAGCAAAACTGCCAAACCCAAACATGGCCAACCCGATACCCCAAAAGAGAAAGTGGAGTTTTCGAGTGGCAAA
>DATBWP010000222.1:0-2171 GCA_036514735.1 Anaerolineales bacterium | reverse complement strand
TTGGCAAGCCGGACCATAGGCCCCAAACCTGGCGGGCGCTGAAGTCGGAAAAACCATGGCCGTGTACGCCGCTTTTGAAGGCCATCAGACCGAGGGCGAACAAAAGAGCCGCTGCGCCTCCCAGGGTTCCCAGCAAGCCGGCTTGCAGGGTTGAGGCCGCTGCCCAGGGAAGCTGCCGCAACGCCAGCCAAAGGCAAGCGGCCGCAGCTAGCGCCAGAGTCATCCAAACCTGATTATCTTCAAAGGGCAGCCACAACAAAAAAACCAGTATCCACAGGGCGCCGGCAGCTTTCATTCTTCTCCGCCCAACAGGGGTACTGCCACGCGCACCAGGGTGCCGGCGCCGGCCGCGCTGCGGATATGCAATTCAGCGCGCAGCTGCTTCACGCGTTCGCGCATCAGGGCCAACCCGAATTTGCCTTCCTGAACAGCGGCATGCTCCACGGCAGTCAGATCAAACCCTTGCCCATCGTCTTCCACTTCAAGCAGCAAAACGCCGGGTTCGGGCTGGATGATCTTGAGCTGAAGTTGCGCTGCTCGGGCGTGCAAGCGGGCGTTATCCAGGGCTTCAGCAGCAACGTGAAAGAGCAAGCGTTGCCGAGTTTTGTTTAGAGTCTTAGTATCCTTGATCTTGATGGTCACCCGGATCTCTTGGCCAAATAGCTCCTCGTTTTGGCGGGCCAGGTCTCGCAGCGCCCCTTCCAGATCGGAACCTTCCAGCGAGAGTGGGATGAGGGTAAATTGCAGATAACGCAGGGCGCTGACCGTGCGGCGAGCCAGCATTTCGAGCTTCTCCACCTCATCGCCAGCCGCGGCCTGGTTGGAAGCCAACTGCCGCTTGGCCAGGTGGGCGCGCATGGCCAGGGCGGCCAGGTCCTGAATCGGACCGTTGTGCAGGTGATTGGCCAGTTGAGAGAGGGAAAGTTCTTCGATGCGCAACAGGCGTTGATTTTCTTCAGTCCCCTGGGCGCTTCCAGCCGTCCGTGAGTTACGAGGCATGGCAGCATGATAACGCAAAACGAATGGCAGCAGGCAGTCGCCAATGGGCAGTTGGCAACACATCCCTTAACGCTTGCAAAAATAAAGCTTAACTTTCCATCACAGTGATAGCCTCAACCCCCTTCCTGTATAATCTCGCCATGCCGCGCTTGACCAAGATCTATACCCGCACGGGGGATGATGGCAGCACCGCCCTGGGCAGCCGCCAACGCGTGCCCAAGGACAGCCCGCGGGTGCGCGCCTACGGCAGCGTGGATGAAGTTAATTCGCTGCTTGGGCTGGCCCTGGCACAGGGTTTGTGCGCCCGATTAGCGCAGGCCTTGCCCTCCATTCAGAACCAGCTTTTTCATCTAGGCGCGGAGCTTTCCTTCCCGCCGGAAGAGGGCAAGCAATTCAATGTCCCCCAGATCGAAGAACGCCATATCAAGGCCCAGGAAAAACTGATCGATGAGCTGAACGCTGAGGTGGGCGCATTGGAGAATTTCATCCTGCCCGGCGGCGCTGCGGGGGCCGCCGCGCTGCAAGTGGCGCGGGCGGTGTGCCGCCGCGCCGAACGCCGCCTGGTGACCCTGGCGCGCCAGGAGCCCGTACGCCCCGAGGCGCTGGCTTACCTCAACCGTTTGTCAGATCTGCTGTTCGTGATGGCGCGTTACGAAAACAAACAAGGCGGCATCGCCGAACCGTTGTGGGATTCGCGGGTGTAAGCCGTCTCCCTTCTGCAATATAAGTCATGCAATCACGGGCGAGGGGGAACCTCGCTCCTTCATCATTCATTGCGAGGAGCGGAAAACTCGCAGAGCCTGCCCTAAGCAAGCCAATGCTTCGCATTGGCTAAAGCGAACGGGAGGGAGCCCTTTCAAAAGGACTACCTGGTTTTTGTAAAGGGATTTCTCACTTCGTTCGAAATGACAAGCGCCAAATAGCGGTCTCTATTTAAAACGATACACCCGTACATACTCCAACCCATTGATCCAACCGCGATACTCGGGCTCCAAATCCTGAAGCGCATCTAATAAATTCTGCGGCGTGCCGCGTTGCCATTGATGGATATAAATCACCAGATAATCCTTCGCGAGCAAGGCGGTTAATTGATCCTGAGGCAGGGCCAGCGCCACGGGAATATCATCCGCTTGGGTGTTGACCATTAGGTTGAAACTGACGCTGTACCAGGA
>DATBWP010000221.1:0-9094 GCA_036514735.1 Anaerolineales bacterium | reverse complement strand
CGCGCCCGAGCTCTGACGCCCCCGAAGCCGGCCGACTGGCCGGCGATGAGGTGGTGCCTTGGCTGCGCGAGGTGGTTGGTTACACCCCGTATCGCAACCAGCGCTGGGTGGAGACGCCGCAGGGCTACGTGTGGGCGCCGCTGCTGCAGCCGGTGCGCAACTTGCCCAATACACCCTTAGATACGTTGCCGCAGACCGGGTCGGAAACCGGCATGTGGATGGAAGTAACCGTGCCCTACGTGGAAGCGCAGCTGGCAAACGCAAACCCGCTTGGTTTCCGTATCCGGTTCCTGGTGGAAAATTCGCTACCCATCCGCTTCTATTACGGCCAGGTGTGGTGGGTTGACGACATTCGTAGCGGCGAACGCGGTGTGGAATATCACGTGAGGGAACTGCACGGCAGCCGCGGCGACCATTTCTGGGTGCCGGCGCAAGGGTTGAAGCCTATTTTTCCGGAAGATATTCCGCCACTTTCCCCGGAGATCGAAAACAAGCGGATTGTGATCAACATAGCCCGCCAAACCATGTCGTGCTTCGAAGATGAAAGAGAAGTCTACTTTTGTCGCGTATCCACCGGCCGGTTTGGAGAAGACACCCAAACGCCGGTAAGCGATAATCTGCAGATCTTTATGAAATTTGTATCCACCCACATGGAAGGCGGAGCCACCGGCGCCGGATATGATCTCTCGGGAATCGGATGGACCACCTTCATTGCCGCGGGCGGCATCGCCGTCCATTCAACCTATTGGCACAACAATTTCGGCGAACGAACCTCGGCCGGTTGCGTAAACGCGCGACCCGAGGATGCCAAGTTCGTCTTTCGCTGGAGCGCGCCCGAGGTGCCGTATTACCCCGGAAAATCGGACCAGATTGCTGGCTCCCTGGTGCGCGTGGTCGAATCCTGAGCGGACGAGATGCTCCTAAACGCACCTAGCTTCGGTTTAGCCTTCCTGGCTGGGCTGGCTTCCTTCCTCTCGCCGTGTGTATTTGCCCTTGTTCCAGCCTACATCAGCTACCTTGGCGGTCGTACCGCCACCGCTTCGGGTGAAAAAGAGGACGGAGGGACCCGGACTGCCCTTAGCCACGGGTTTGCTTTTGTCCTCGGGTTCAGCCTGGTCTTTATCAGCCTGGGGCTGCTTTCTTCAGTGCTGGGCGCATTGCTTGCGGGGCTTCAGGGATATTTGGCTTTTGTGGGTGGCGCCATCGCCATTATTTTTGGTCTGCATTTGGTTGGGCTGATCCATATTAGGTATCTTGATTACGATCTGCGGCCGCAGAACCGCGTGCAGCGTGAGCGCAGCTATCTTTCCTCGGGCTTGATGGGGGTGTTCTTCTCGGCCGGCTGGACGCCTTGCGTTGGCCCGGCTTTGGGTGTCATCCTCACCCTGGCAGCCAATGACGGCGATCCCCTGCAGGGAGCCTTGCTGCTGGGCACTTATTCAGCCGGATTGGCTATCCCGTTCCTGCTGGCTGCCACCCAGATCGGCTGGGTGACCTATTTATTGCGCAGCCACCCACGCATGGGGACGGTGATCCAGCGGGTATTGGGCGTCGTTCTGGTGTTCGTAGGGATCTTGCTGCTCACCGGGCGCTTATCCACCCTTAGCTCCCTGGGTGCCTTCTTTGATATTTTCGTCGATGAAAGCCGCGTGGGCCTTTTATTGCTTGGCGGCATCGGTGCCTCCCTGGTGCTGGGCTTGTTGGGCGGTTGGTGGGCGCGCAAGCGCGGCAGGGTTTTTATGGATTACTGGTTACTGGGATCGGGTTTGGTTTTCATGGTCTTCATCATCCTTTTCTTCGCCGGAACTTTTTCCTTTGTCATCAGTTAAGCTCCGCGTCGCCAGAGTATTTACCCTAACACTATTGTCAGCCTGCTCTCCGGCTTTGCTTTCAGCCCCCGCCCCCGAAGTCGGTGCGCTTGCGCCGGATTTCGCTTTGCAGACCTTGCAAGGTGACCGAGCCAGCCTGAGTGTGCTGCGCGGGCAGGTGGTGCTGGTAAATTTTTGGGCCACTTGGTGCGGCCCCTGCAGGCTGGAAATGCCGGCCATCCAGGCTAGCTATAATCATGGTGGCTTTGCTGTGCTGGCAGTCGATTTCAATGAACCGGCGCAGCAAGTGCAGACCTTCGTCGATGAATTGGGTCTGAGTTTTCCGATTTTGCTGGACCCCGGGGGCTCAGTGCAAGAGCTTTACCGTGTGCGCGCCTACCCGACATCTTTTTTCGTGGATGCGGCTGGCGTCATCCAGATCATGCACATCGGAGAAATGAGCGCGGATACTCTGGAGGCCTACCTGATTCAAATGGGAGTTCGCCCTTGATCACCGTTACTCTGTACACCAAAGAAGATTGTTCACTCTGCGAAAAAGCGTTACGCGATCTGAAAGCCTTGCAAGCCCAGATCCCGCACACTCTGGCTTTGGTGGATATCGACGCCGACCCAGCCTTGAAAACTGCCTATGGAGACCGCGTTCCGGTAGTTCAGGCCGGCCCCTATTCGTTGGCGGCACCTTTCACCCGCAAACAACTCCGCGCCACCCTGGCGGCGGCCAACGACCGCCAGGTGCAATCCGCGGCTGATCCCAAATTTCAACGCCGCACCGCGCGCAGCAGCCAACTGACCAGCGGCGACAAGCTCAATGCTTGGTGGAGCCGCCATTATCTGGCCTTGCTGAACCTGATCATTTTCCTGTATGTGGGATTGCCTTTTTTTGCGCCGGTCCTTATGAAGGCAGGTTATCCGGACGCTGCCCGGCCGATCTACAGCCTGTACGGCGCGGTCTGCCACCAACTGGCCTTCCGCTCGTGGTTCCTGTTCGGCGAGCAACCCATCTACCCACGCGCCTCCGCTGGGGTGCAGGGTTACGCAACCTTTCAAGAAGTTAGCGGCATCGACGAGAGCGACCCGCGCAACCTTTTGGCGGCTCGAGACTTTGTTGGCAACGAGCAGCTGGGATATAAGGTTGCTTTTTGCCAACGGGATATTGCCATCTATGGCTCCATGTTAGTGTTTGGCGTGTTGTATGTTGTGACTGGCAGGCGCTTACGTCCGCTACCCTGGTGGCTGTGGGTCCTGGTTGGCATGGCGCCGATCGCCCTGGATGGTTTCAGCCAATTGCTCAGCCAGTTCCCCGGCTTCTCCTGGTGGGAATACCGCGAAAGTACGCCATTGCTTAGGACCTTGACGGGAGCCTTGTTTGGTTTTACCACGGCTTGGTTTGGATTCCCGCTTTTGGAGGAATCGGTGGCGGAGACGCGCTTGGCGCTCGCCGCTAAAAAGGCGCGGCTGACTGTTAATATAAAAGGCTAAGATGCCCTTTGTCGAGCGCAGCGGGCTGCGTGTTTTTCAGTTCAAGACCCTGGCGCTCGCGCCCGTGGTCCACGCGGTAACGACCCGGCGGGGTGGGGTGAGCGAGGGAGCTTTTGCCGAGCTCAATGTGGGCTCAACTGTGGGGGATGATCCCGCGCATGTAACAGCGAATCTGGATCGCATCTTTAATGCCCTGGAACGGCCGCGCGCCTCGTTGTTTGATAGCTGGCTGGTACATGGCACGGCGGCTTTGGTGGCCGGCGGCCCGCGCCCCGCAGCCTGGGGCCGGCCTCCCCAGGGCGATATTGTCCTCACCAACAAGCCTGAGGTGACTCTTTTCATGCGCTTTGCCGATTGTGTGCCCCTGCTTTATGTTGACCCTGTGAAAAAGGCCCTGGCGCTGGCCCATGCGGGCTGGCGTGGTACGCTGCAAGGGGTAGCTGCCAGGACGGTGGAACAGATGGCAGCCCATTACGGCAGCCGCGCTGAAGATTTGCTGGTGGGCATCGGCCCGGCTATTTCAGTTGAGCATTATGAGGTGGGAGTGGAAGTGGTAACGCAAGTAGAAACCGCCTTCGGCGGAGCAGCTGGGGACTTGCTGCCGCATGTGAACGGAAAGACTCATTTCGATCTCGTGGCGGCTAACCGCTTTGCGCTGGAAGAGGCCGGAGTGCGAAATATAGAAGTAGCGGACTTGTGCACCTTTCAAAACCAGGAGGACTGGTTTTCGCATCGCGCATCCGCTGGAAAAACGGGGCGCTTTGGCGCCCTGCTGGCCTTAAAATAATTCCATGCTTGCGCACAAACAAATAAAAGACAACCTTGAATCAGTGAGACTGCGCATAGCCACAGCAGCAAGGCAGACTGGGCGTGATTTCAAGGAAATTACCCTGGTGGTGGTGACCAAAGGCCACCCAGTTGAAGCCGTCCAGGCTTTGTGGGATTTGGGCGTACTTGACTTTGGCGAGAGCTATGTGCAGGAAGGGCGCAGCAAGCAGCAGCAACTGCAGCCGCTGGCTGGGCTGCGCTGGCACATGATCGGCCATGTCCAGAGCCGCAAGGCCGAGGATGTAGCCGGCCACTTCCACCTGGTGCATGCGGTGGACAGCTTGAAGTTAGCCCGGCGCTTGAATCAGTTTGCCGCGCAGGCCGGCAAGGTGTTACCCATCTTGCTGGAGGTCAACGTGAGCGGTGAAGCCAGCAAGTATGGTTGGCCGGCTGCTGATGAGCGTAGTTTTCAGGCTGCGTTTCCTGAAATCGAAAAGCTATTGCAGTTGCCAAATGTGCACGTTCGTGGCTTAATGAGCATGGCCCCGCTAACCCGCACTCCGGGCGAGGCCCGTCCTTTTTTTGCTCGCACTCGCGCCCTGCGGGATGAGTTGCACAGCTGTTTCACCACGGCCGATTGGACTTGGCTCTCCATGGGCATGAGTGACGATTTCGAAATCGCCATCGGGGAGGGCTCAACTATCGTGCGCATCGGCACCGCCATCCTGGGGCCGCGACCGGTTTAAAAGGGAGTTTGAATGTTTGAGTTGATCCGCTGGCTAATCAACCTTTTGACCATTCTGGTCATTTTATACGTTGTGCTTTCTTACTTGCTTTCCCCGTATCATCCGGTCCGTGAAGCCGTCGACAAAGTGGTGGAACCCATGCTGGCACCCATCCGCCGCATCATGCCTTTCACCGGCGGGGTGGACTTCAGCCCTGTGGTGTTGATCTTGATCATTCAATTGGTGGGGCGGCTCGTCTTGAGCCTGATGACCTTCTAGCCATGGCAACTCGCAAAGCGAGGAAGCTATCAGACAGCCGGCGCGGGGCGGCTTTGGCCATCCGTGTCACACCGCGCGCCCGCCGTGATGAGATTGTTGAAGTGCTGGCTGACCAGACCATCAAGGTCCGTCTGACGGCGCCTCCCGTGGAAGGTAAGGCTAACGACGCGCTGATCGAATTTTTGGCCAAGGTGTTAAGCGTGCCGCGCTCACGGATCGAGATCATTGCCGGGCAGACCGGACGGGATAAGCTGGTATCGATCCTGGATATGGAGAGTGCTGAAGCGCAAGCTCGCATCCTGAAGCAGTTGCGCTCCTAACCGGAATACAAGATTCTTTTACACGAATCGCAGCGGGCCAAGGCATTGGGGGAACGGGCGGCTTCAGCCAGCGCGGAGGACAGCTCGGCGCCGCAGGCGCTGCAGGTCTTGTTGCTCACCTTGGCGATGGCCAATCCGTTCTTGCTTTTGCGTAACCCTTCATAGAGACCGTGCGCTTCAGATTCAATTCCGGAAAGGGCAGTTTCACGCTCTGCAGACAGCCGTTCTTCCTCAATTTTTAATTCTCCCTGTTCGCCGAGCAGCGCGTGCTGGTTTACTTCGCGTTGAGCTAAGGCGGCTTCCAGATCGCTCTGGGCTTGTTGCAGGGCTGCCTGCTTTTGCTCGAGCGTTTCCATCTGCGCTAATTGTTTATCTTCCAAGGCCCGCAAGTGGCGGGTAAGCACCTCGGCTTCTAACTGCAGTTCCTGTAATTCCTTTGGGCTATTAACTTTGCCTCCGTATAAAGTGGTCTGGTTTTCTTTTAACTTGTCTTGCTGGGCTTTTGTTTCCTCTTCGGCATAGAGCAACTCCATGCGGGCTGTCTCGCTGGCGCTGCGGGCGGTTTCCAGGGCCTCTTTGGCTTCCCTGATTACTTGTTCATCAGCCAACAAGTGCTCAATTTCCTTCAGCCGTTCCCTTACCTTATCCAGTTGGTTGTCCACCTGCTGCAGGCGGAAGAGCTTGAAAGGCTGATTCACAAGCGTGATTATAGCCCTGACCGGCCAGCTTTCCTGCTCCCTCTGCTACAATGCCGTTATGGACCTGAAAGAAGAACGCTGGCTCACCTGGTTCCTTGTCGTTTTCTTTCTTCTCGTCATCTCGGTCCCTTTCCTGATCGCCCAATTCACCATAAACAATGAATTTACCTTCGGCGGTTTTTTATTCAATCCCATTGATGGCACTAGTTATCTGGCCAAGATGCGCCAGGGGTTTGACGGCGAATGGCTCTTCCGCCTTCCTTACACGGCTGAACCGGGGGAGGGTGCGCCGATCAATTTGATCTACTTGTTCCTGGGCCATGTGGCAAAAGCCACAGGTTGGTCCTTGCTTTTCACCTTCCATGCCGTACGGATGCTGGGCGCCTTGCTGCTTGCCCTGGCGCTCCTGCGTCTATTTAGGCGCTGTTTCGATAAACCCGGCGAGCGCATCCTTGCCTTTGGCCTGACCCTCTTTGGCTCCGGGCTTGGTTGGTTGGCGATTATGTTCGGCGGTTTCACCAGCGATTTTTGGGTGGCTGAAGCCATTCCATTTTTGAGCGCTTATGCCAATCCGCACTTCGCCTTGGGGTTGGCCATGCAGGTCTGGCTGCTCACCCCGCGAAGGGTCGAGACGGGCTTTCGTTGGCCCCTGCTGGCCCTTACGGGTGGGGTGGCAGCCTTGCTTTCCGTGGTCTATCCTTTTGGCTGGGCTGCGGCCTCGGCCGTCTACTGGAGTTGGCTGGGCTGGCTGGCCTACAAAAAGCAGTTGCGGCGTGCAGACCTCGTCCACGGGCTTGTCATCGTACTCGCCGGTCTGCCCTATTCGATCTACGGCTTCCTGCTGATCCGCGCGCATCCGCTTTTGGCCCAATGGGATGCCCAGAATCTAATCCCCTCGCCACCGCTGCTTGATTTGATGGTGGCGTTCAGCCCGACCCTGGTCTTTGCAGTGTGGGGCGCCTTCACCAAATTCAAGGGCCAGCGCGCCGTAAGATATTTAACCGTTTGGCTTTTAGCGGGCATCATCATCTTATATTTGCCGATCAATTTACAACGCCGGCTGATCACCGGGCTTTACATTCCTGTTGCCGGTTTAGCTGCAGTCGGCGTATCTCAAATTCGCTGGAGGACTTCCCAGAAACGGTATCTCGCATTAGCTTTATTTATCCTGTCGCTACCCACCAATGCCATTGTGGTGGCAGGTGGCTTCCAGGCCGCTCGCAACAACCACCCCCTCCTGGTGATCAACAGCCGGGAATTAACTGCCTTTGAATGGTTGGATGCCAACGTTCCACAAAACTCTCTGGTCTTAGCTTCACCCGAAACTGGTCTCTTGCTTCCGCCCTACGCCGGCGTGCGCGTGATCTACGGCCATCCCCTTGAAACGGCGCAGGCCACCCAACGGGAGCAGGAGCTGCGGACTTTCTTCTCGACAACTTGGGCGCAAGGGGAGGCGCAGGATTACCTGCAGCGCTGGGGTGTGGACTATATATATTATGGACCGAGCGAACGCGCTTTGGGACAGCTCCCGGAGATCCCCGGTTGGCAAGCAGTCTACGAAACAAAAGACGTCCTGATCTTGGCTTCGGCTCCCTGAGCATCCGCGATGAAGTTGCCTTTTCAATTCCAGCTTCGCCATCTCTTGCTGCTGTGCCCTTTCATTCTGTTGGCTCCTGTTTGGCTGGCGGGCAACGCCCTGTATTGGGGCACTCCCTCCAGCCAATTCATCCCTTGGTGGTGGCAAGCCTGGCAAACTATTAGCGCAGGCGAATGGCCGCTGTGGAATCCCTTGCTGGGGATGGGCGCTCCCTTGCTGGCCAATTACCAATCCGCACTGTTCTATCCTCCCCATTGGATCTATTTCGGGCTGGCAGCCCTGGGCGGCCTACCACTGATGGCCTGGGGAATGGCCTTCATAGTAAGCCTGCACCTGGCCTGGGCTGGCTGGGGTATGGGCTTGCTGGTCAAACGCTTGGGTAAGAGCGAGCTGGCCCAGACTGTGGCTGGTCTGGCTTTTGCGCTTTCCGGTTATCTGGTGGCCCGAGCTCATTTCCTAAGCATTAACGCAGCCGTGGCTTGGCTGCCTTGGATCTTGCTGGCGGCCTATGACCTGGCACAAGACCCCAAGCGCAAACGAAGCCTGCTGATGCTGGCTTTCTTCTTGGGGATGCAGTGGTTGGCAGGCCATGCGCAGATTGCCTGGTACAGCCTGCTGTTGGCCATCGCCTGGGCTGCATTTTGGGCTTGGCGGGTAGGCCGCTGGCCTCAAGTGGCCAGGGTCGCCATGAGTTTTGCGACCGCTGGGCTTGCCGCTTTTGCGCTCGCCGCGGTCCAACTTATCCCTACCGCCGAGTACTTGCTAAATTCCCCGCGCGCCACCCAGGTGGACTTTGCTGCGGCAGCCACCTATTCTTTTTGGCCCTGGCATTTGTTTACCTTGTTGGCTCCCAACATTTTTGGCAACCCTGCCTATGGGACTTACCAGGGGTATGGGAATTATTGGGAAGACGCCATCTATATCGGTCTGCTCCCTTTGTTCCTTGCCATTTTCACTCTGATAAGAACGCGGGGGGCAGATAAGGAAAAGCCCTTGTTTGTCTCCCTGGCTGCCCTGATCGGGGTTTCCTTCCTTTTGGCGCTCGGCGACAATACCCCGCTGTTTGGTTGGCTTTATCACCATGTACCCAGCTTTGCCCTGTTTCAAGCGCCGGCGCGTTTCAGCCTTTGGCTGGTGTTCGCTTTGTCCTTGCTGGCTGCCTTCGGCGTGGACGCGTGGCGCAGGCCAACCGGACGGGCGTTGTACTGGTCGCGGCTGGCATTTGCTGCGGCTGCCGCCGTGCTGCTCCAATCCCTTTTGGCGGTAGCTTTGCTCTTGATAGGGTCTATTCAAGGCCTGGGCATGCTTGCTTGGGCAGCCTTGTCCCTGGGTGTCGTCGCCACGTTGGCAGCTTGGCTCAACTTACGAGCGCCTCAAACCAAGGGCAAAGGATTCCAAC
>DATBWP010000220.1:0-11627 GCA_036514735.1 Anaerolineales bacterium | reverse complement strand
AGCCCTCAGTGATGCGCGGCCTGCCGAGCAGCTGGCAGAGGCCCGCCAGCAGTTAAGCGGCTTCGCCCTGGAGTGGAGTTTGGGCGGCCATCCCGGCAGCCTGCTGGAAGGCGCAGAGCTGCTTATCCTTTCCGGTGGCGTGCCCAGAGAGCTGCCTTTGGTGAAGGAGGCCCTGACGTGCCGCATTCCCGTCTCCAATGATTCGCAGCTCTTTCTGGAATTGGCCCCCTGTAAAGTCATCGGCATCACCGGGTCGGCGGGCAAAACCACCACGACCATGCTGGTTGGCCGCATGCTCAAAGCCATGGAAGGCAAGCAGATCCGCAAGGCCTGGGCCGGCGGCAATATTGGCAACCCGCTGCTGTCCGACGTGGATGCGATGACTGCGGCTGATCTGGCAGTGGTGGAACTTTCCAGCTTTCAACTCGAATGGATGACCCGCGCCCCGCACCTCGCCGCGATCTTGAATATTGCGCCCAACCATCTCGACCGGCACGCCACGATGGAAAATTACGTGGCCGCCAAAGTCCGCATTCTGGATTTCCAAACCTCACAGGATTTAGCCATCCTCAACTACGATGATGCCGCAACTTGGGCGCTAGCCGGTCATGTGCGCGGTCGGCTGTGGGCTTTCAGCCACCGACCCTTGCCGGAAGGGCAGCTGGGAGCCTATATGCGCGGGGCTGCCATATGGTTGCGTGATGAAGCCGGCGAACGTGAACTATTGGCGCTTTCGGATATTGAGTTGCTTGGCGAACACAACCGGTACAACGTATTGGCTGCCTGTGCCTTGGCCGCAGCGGCCGGGGCATCAGTGGAAGCGATCCAGACAGGCGCCCGCGGTTTCCGCGGCGCCCCGCATCGCCTGGAGTGGGTGCGCAGCCTGAACGGCGTCGATTGGTACAACGATTCGATCGCCACCGCGCCGCAGCGTGCCGAAGCCGCCCTGCGTGCGTTTGAGCGGCCCATCGTGCTGCTCTTGGGCGGCCGGGATAAGGGCTTGCCCTGGGAGGACTTGGCGAAATTGGCCATGGACCGCGTCCGCCATGTAGTTTGTTTCGGCGAAGCGGGAGACCTGGTGGCAGCCGCCTTCAAACGGGTTGCACCTGAGATGCAATCCACCCGGGTTCCCAACCTGGCTGCCGCTGTGCAAGCTGCAGCCGCCACCGCGCAGCCAGGCGACATCGTGCTGCTTTCCCCGGGTGGCACCAGTTTCGATGAATTCGTCGATTTCGAGGAGCGCGGCCGGCGCTTTCGCCAAATGGTGAATGAACTATGAGCGAGCGAATTTTCGAAGAGATGGAAGCACAACCCGCGCGACCCGAGCGCCGCAGCCGCCGGCGCAAGCAGGCTGCCTGGCCGCATCTGGAACTCGATTTTGATGTCCCCCTGCTGCTGGCTATTTTTGCCTTGCTGCTTTTTGGCGCATTGATGGTTTACTCGGCCAGTTGGGATTTCTCGCTGGTTAATTACGAGGATCCGACCCAGATGTTCTTCCAACAGATCCGTAACATGGGCATTGGCCTGGTCGTTGGGGTGGGCTGCGCTTTCCTCCACTATCATTTCTGGCGCAAGTATTCAGTTTATCTGATGGGCGCCATGTTGCTGGCCTTGGCGGCGGTGCTGGTCTATGGCGAAGTGCGCTACGGTTCTGCTCGCGCCCTGGTGGCCGGGTCCTTCATGCCGGGCGAACTGGCCAAGCTGGTCACCATCATTTACCTCTCCGTCTGGTTGTATGCCAAACGCGCTGAGCTTAGCAAAGTAACCTATGGGTTGGTGCCGCTGATCCTCATCCTGGGGTTGATGGCCGGCCTCATCTTCATGCAGCCGGATATCAGCGCGGCAGCCACCATTGTGTTGCTGGGTGGGCTGCTGTTCTTCCTGGCCGGGGGCTCGGTGCTGCAGATCTTCGCCATGTTGGGTGGCGGCGCCGCGCTCGGATTGCTGGTGATGCAATTCAGCTTGACTGCCAAAGTGCGCATTGTGGATTACCTCACTGGCCTGCAGAACCCCACCTTGGCCAACGACCACGTGCTGCGCGCTTACGAGGCCTTTGTAAAAGGCGGTTGGTTTGGAGTGGGTTTGGGTCAATCGGAAACCAAGCTTACTGGCCTGCCCGTGCCGCCCACTGATAGCATCTTTGCCGTGATCGGCGAGGAATTGGGCTTGTTCGGCGTCTTCCTCACCATTTTGTTTTATGCATTCATCCTGTGGCGCGGCATGGTCATCGCCCGCCGGGCGCCGGATATGTTCGGCTCGCTACTGGCAGCCGGCGTCACCCTGTGGATCACTTTGGAGGCTTTCATCAACATGGCGGTGATGGTGGGCCTGGTGCCCTTCGCCGGCAATACTCTGCCCCTGGTGAGCTTTGGCGGTTCCAGCCTGGTTACCACCCTGGCCGGCCTGGGGATCTTGATCAATATTTCGCGCGTGGCGCGTACACAACACCAACAGGAAGAGAGGCTTCTAGATGCGACTGCTCGTGGCCGCGGGGGCGAGCGGGGGTGGGGTTTATCCCGCGCTCGCCGTGCTTCAAGAGTTGGGCGATGAAGACCTGGACCTGCTCTGGGTGGGGGGCGAGGGCGGCATGGAGGAGGACTTGGTGAGCCGCGCCGGTTACCAAGTGCGCAGCCTGCCGGCTGCCGGTTTGCAATGGGTAGGTCTCAGCAAACTGCCACGTAACTTGTGGCTGTTGGCGCGTGGCTATTTTGCCGCCCGCCGCCTGCTGGCCGAGTTCAAGCCGGATGTGCTCTTCTTTACTGGCGGCTTTGTGGCTGCCCCGGTGGCCGCTGCTGGCCGCCACGTGCCGACCTTAGTCTTCGTCCCGGATCTTGAACCTGGGCTAGCCTTGCGCATGATCGCCCGCTTTGCCGATGTGATCGCCATCGTGGCCGAGGAAGCCCGCGCTTATTTCCGGCAGCCAGAACGCGTCCAGGCTACCGGCTACCCCTTACGCACTGAGATCACCCGCTGGACTCGCGCCGCGGCCAGCAAGCATTTTGGCCTTACCAGAGAGCTGCCAACCTTATTGGTCTTTGGCGGCAGCAAGGGAGCGCGTTCCATCAACCAAGCAATCCTGGCTGCCCTGCCTGCTTTATTGGAGCACATGCAGGTTATTCACATTGCCGGGGAAGGAAACTGGGAGGAAGTGAACGCAGCCGCCAGCAGCCTACTTGCCCAGTTGGCAAACCGCTATCACGGCTTCCCTTACCTGCATGCCGATATGGGGGCAGCTTTCGCTGCGGCTGACCTGGCTTTGTGCCGGGCTGGCGCTTCAACGCTGGGCGAGCTGCCGCATTTCAACCTGCCCGCGGTGTTGGTGCCCATTCCACTAAAGGGGCATTTGCAACACGTGAACTCAGCCTATTTGCAACAGCGCGGCGCAGCTCTGATTCTGCCGGACGAGCAGATGCAAGCTTCTCTGGCCGATACCCTGATTGGCTTGATGCGAAATAAACCGCGTTTGCAGCAGATGAGCACTGCCATGGCCGCGTTGGCGCGGCCCCATGCGTCGGCGCGCATCGCCGAATTACTGCTCGGGCTGGCTGCCCGCGCTGGAGCCGCGCGCCAAAGGAGTGATCGGGCATGATCGCACTAAACACGCTGTTTTGGGTTTTAGTTATTGTTTTCGCTTTCATCGGCTTCCTGCGCGGGTGGTCCAAAGAAGTGTTGGTGACCTTCAGCTTGATCCTGGCGATTTTCGTGATCACCGTCTTCCTGGAATTCATTCCTTTCATGAAGCCCTATTTGGAAGCCGGCGGCGATAGCCGCCAGTTCATCGCCCGCGCCGTGATCCTGATGGCTTTCGCCTTTTTTGGCTATCAGAGCCCCAAGCTGCGCCGCATCTCCGAAGCAGTGATGCGCGAACGTTTCCAGGACGCAGTGCTGGGCGGGGTGGTAGGCGCTTTAAATGGTTATTTCCTCTTCGGTTCCTTGCTGTTCTATTTGAACCTCTACAACTACCCGTTCGATTGGGTATCCGCGCCCGGTGGGGACCTGTTGAGCTTGCTGGCATATATGCCCCCGGCCTGGTTGGGGGTACCCGCGATTTATTTTGCGGTGGCAGTAGCCTTCACCTTCGTGATGGTGGTCGTGATATGAAAGGGTATACCCACTTTATCGGCATCGGGGGCACCGGCCTTTCGGCCATTGCCCGCGTGCTGCTGGAGCGCGGCGAGCAGGTGAGCGGTTCCGATCGCCAGGACTCCGCGTTGGCCCAGGGGCTACGCCAGGCTGGCGCGCTGGTGCACATCGGCCATGCCGCCGGCCACGTGAACGGCGCAGCGCGGGTCATCCGCTCCTCAGCCGTGGGGGAGGACAACGTGGAAGTGCAGGCCGCCCGAACTAAAGGCATCCCGGTGCTAAAGCGCTCTGATTTCCTGGGAGAACTCCTCGCGGACCAGCAGGTTATTGCCGTTGCAGGTTCCCATGGAAAAACGACTACCACGGTCATGATCGCCTGGATGTTGACCGCGCTAAACCAGAAACCCGGCTTCATCCTCGGCAGCATCGCGCAAAATCTAAAGGCCAATGCTTCGGCTGGGGCTGGGCGACTTTTCGTCATTGAGGCGGACGAATACGACTACATGTTCCTCGGCCTGGCGCCTCACCTTGCCTTGGTGACAAACGTGGAGCATGACCATCCAGACCTCTTCCGCACTCCTGAGGATTTTCAACAAGCTTTCCGTTCATTTGCAGATCGCATTCAACCGGACGGGGTCTTGCTGGCCTGCAGCGATGATCAGGGCGCTCGTGACCTCATGGCTTATGCACAAGGAAAAGTCCGAGAAACTTACGGCTATGCGTATAGCCATAAGGATGCAGATTATTTTGCTGACAAGATTCAGCCAGAGGACGTGCAGGGTTTCTCGTTTCAGGCTTTGCGCGGTGGCAAGCCGCTTGCAGAAGTCAGCTTGCAGGTCCCAGGTCTCCACAACGTGGCCAATGCGTTGGGTGCGCTGGCCGTAGCTGATCAACTCGGTTTAGACGTAGAGGAAGCCGCCATGGCCTTGGGTGATTTCCGCGGCACGCAGCGGCGCTTTGAGTTGCGCGGCGAAGCGGGCGGGGTGGCTATTGTGGATGATTACGCCCACCATCCCACCGAGATTCGCAGCACCCTGGCGGCGGCGCGCGCCCGCTACCCACAACGCCGCCTGTGGGCGGTATGGCAGCCGCACACCTACAGCCGCACGCTGGCCTTTTGGGACGATTACGCCGCTGCATTTAGTGAGGTGGATCGCGTGGTGGTGACCGGCGTCTATGCCGCCCGAGAACAACAGCCAGACAACTTTGATTTGGGCGAGCTGGTGAACTCCATCAAGCACGAGGACAAGCATTTTTCCCATAACTTGGAAGAGGCTGGAGACTTTTTGTTGAATGAAATAAAAAAGGGTGATGTGGTGATTGTGATGTCGGCAGGAGACGCCACCGACCTCAGCCAGCGCTTACTAACCGAATTGGAAAAGCAGGTGCGCCATGCTTAAGCCAAACGAGAAATCCTTTACGCTCACCCCGTTCGTGGCTGCCCAGCAAAAGCCCTCGATGACCGCAGGTTCCACCGTGGCTACTAGGACCAAAAAACGCGGCAGCCACATCAGCAAAGAGGATGCCACCCGCGAAGTGTTGATCCGCATCGTACAGCGAGTGAAAAAGATTTGACGACCGTGACTGCATCCGTGCTTCCCATCGACGCGCTGCTTGCGGCCTTCGGCCAACGCCTGCGCCAACAACAGCCCTTAGCGCGCTACACCTCGGCGCGCATTGGCGGCAAGGCGGACGCGCTGTTGGAGGTCACCACGCAATCCGAACTGGCCGAGGCCGCTCGAACCCTATGGGATCTAAACCAACCGTTCTTCGTGCTGGGGGGCGGTTCCAACGTCCTAATAAGCGATGCCGGCGTTCGCCAGGTGGTGATCCTCAACCAGGCTGGGGAAGTGCGCTTTGCCGAAGGCGAACACCCCTCCGTTTGGGCGGAATCCGGCGCCGGCTTGGGTGCCATTGCCCGGCAGGCAGCCGCCAAGGGGCTGGGTGGCCTGGAATGGGCAACTGGCATCCCCGGCACGCTGGGCGGCGCAGTGGTGGGCAATGCCGGGGCGCACGGCAGCGACCTCGCCACGTTACTGGACTTGGCAGAAATCTTGCATCGTACCCAGGGTATGAAGGAATGGTCCGCTGAGGACTTGGATTTTGGGTACCGCCAGAGCTGGCTGAAAGGGCAAGCTGGCGAAGCGGTAGTGCTTGGCGCTCGGCTCAAACTCGAGAATAAACCCGCCAGCCAGATTCGCTCCCAGATGGACGCCTTCCTGGCCTATCGGCGCCTCACCCAGCCGCCTGGTGCCAGCATGGGCTCTATGTTCAAGAACCCCCCCGGAGATAGCGCGGGGCGCTTGATCGAGGCGGCTGGAATGAAAGGCAAACGAATTGGCACTGCTCAGATCAGCTCCTTGCATGCCAACTTTTTCCTCAACCTGGGAGGGGCGCGTGCGGCCGATGTGCATGCCCTTATTCAAGAGGCGCGTCTGGCCGTGCACAAGCTCTTCGGCATTGAATTGGAGCTGGAAATTGGGCTGGTCGGTGAGTGGTAAGCATGGCCAGGAAACTGCGCGTGGCGGTGATCTTCGGCGGTCGCTCGGGCGAGCATGCCGTCTCGCTGATGTCAGCCCGGTTCGTGCTCAGCATGCTGAAACCGGACAAGTACGCATTGATCCAGATCGGTATCAGCAAGCAAGGCGCCTGGTGGGTGGGGCGGGATGTGCTGGCCGCGCTGGAAAACGAGCAATTTGGATCAGTGCAGCCTGTAACTTTATTGCCGGACCCTACACGCCCCGGTTTGAAACGAATTGAGATGAAAAACGACATGGAAATGCTGGCTACATTGAGCGATGTGGATGTGGTTTTCCCTGTGCTGCATGGCACTTTTGGGGAAGATGGCACCTTACAGGGCTTGCTGGACCTATCTTCAGTGGCCTACGTCGGCGCCGGTGTGCTGGGTTCAGCGGCAGGCATGGATAAAGCCCTGTTCGCCGATGTGATGCGCGCCCATGGCATTCCAATCGTGGAACAGGCGTTGATCCTGAGCAGCAGTTTGCAAACCGACATGGAAGCTGCCCTGCGCTTAGCCGAAAGCGTAGGAACTTATCCCTTGTTCGTGAAACCTGCCAACCTGGGCTCCTCGGTCGGAGTTAGCAAGGTCCACAGCCGCGCTGATCTGGTTGAAGGCTTGATGTATGCCGCCCAATATGATCGTCGCATCGTTGTGCAGAAAGCGCACAACGTGCGCGAGATCGAAGTGGCGGTCTTGGGCAACGACCAACCCCAGGCTTCGGTGTGCGGTGAAGTGGTGCCGGAAGCTGAATTCTACAGTTACGAGGCCAAATACCACGATGACCGTTCCAAGACTCACATTCCCGCCGACCTGCCAGCAGCTACCGCGGACTACATCCGCGGCCTGGCTGTGGCTGCCTATAAAGCCGTGGATATTTGCGGCATGGCGCGGGTGGATTTCTTTTTGGATCAGGATAGCGGCGAGGTGTATTTGAACGAACTGAACACCATCCCGGGCTTCACCCAGATCAGTATGTACCCGCAATTGTGGCAGGCCAGCGGCATCCCCGGCGAACAACTGGTGGATCGCTTGATTGAATTAGCCCTGGAACGCCATGCCCAACGCGGGGCGCAGCGCTTTGATTACTCGAGGGGAGGCTAACCATGTCGACTGGCGAAGAGTTCCTGCGACGCGCAGAGTTGGTACGTGCCCGGCGCGTGCAGCGCCGGGAAGGCAAGCCCCTGCTCGGTCGCACACCGGCCGGCGAGGCCAGCGTGCCGCGCATGGTGGCGCGCAATCCGGAAATTGAACGCCGCCTGGAAGCGCAGCAAGGCCAGCGCTTGCGCCGCCGCCGCTATTTGAAACTGGCGGATGTCGGCGCCGAGTTGCGCCTGCCGGTTTTGCCCTCGGTGCGCATAGGTTGGCGCATCGTGTCTGGCTTGGTGACAGGCGCCTGCGCCGTCGGGCTCTACCTCATGTTGAGTGCGGGCACCTTCACCGTGTCTGCCGCCGAATTACGCGGCGCACAACGGCTGGATGCCGCGGCCATCAATACCGCGCTGCAAGTGGCCGGGTCCTCCATTTTCAGCGTGCAGCCCGATCAATTGCGAAGTATTCTGCGCGACCAATTCCCCGAGTTGGAAAAGGTCAGCGTAGGTGTAGGTTTCCCTGCCTCCGTCGTAGTGCAGGTGAAAGAGCGCCAGCCAGTGCTGGCCTGGGAACAGGCTGGGCTCACCGTTTGGGTGGACGCGGCCGGTGTGGCTTTTATGCCCTTGGAGACGGATGCCGCCTTGATCCAGGTAACGGCTTTAGAGGCGCCTCCGGCATTGGAAGCCGATGTTTATGGGCGCCACCAACTCATCCGACCCGAAATGGTCAGCACTATCCAGACTCTGAGCCAGATCGCCCCGCAAGGCGCGGCGTTGATCTACGACCCCACCTTGGGCTTTGGTTGGAGCGACCCGGGTGGCTGGAAGGCCTTTTTCGGCGTGGATGACTCCGATATCGTGCAACGCATGGCCGTGTATCGCTCCATCCTCACTGAATTGTCAACCCGAAGATTGACACCAACTTTGATTAGCGTAGCGCAATTACATGCGCCATACTACCGGATGGATTATTAAGCCATGACCGCTCCTATCGTCGTCGGTATTGATATCGGCACCACCAAGGTTTGCACCGTCGTCGCCCGCGTGGAGAACGACGGCCGGGTGCGCGTGCTGGGCGTGGGCATCGAGCCCTCCGCTGGAGTGCGCAAAGGCACCGTGGTGGATATCAATGCCGCCACTCGCGCCATTGGCCATTCGATCGACAAGGCGGAGCGCAGCTCCGGCCTGGAGATCACCTCGGCCTTGGTTAGCCTGGCAGGTTCGCACATCAACTCGATGAACAATCGCGGGGCGGTGGGCATTGCCGGCCGGGTTATCAACCACCAGGACGTGACCCGCGCCATAGAAGTGGCCCGCGCCATACCCATCCCGCACAACCGTGAAGTCATCCATGTTATCCAGCGCAATTTCACCGTGGACGGGCAGGAAGGTATTGCCATCCCCGTGGGGATGCACGGCTATCGGCTGGAGGTAGAAGCGCACATCATCACGGCTGCCGCCTCCACTGTGGATAACTTGCGGCAATGCGTGGCTGAATCCGGCGTGGGAGTGAGCCAGTTCGTGCTCAATCCGCTGGCTTCTGCAGAGGCGGTCCTGACCCCCACGGAACGCGAGATGGGTGTGGTGGTCTGTGATATCGGTGGCGGCACCACCGATATGGCTTTGCTCATCGAAGGCGAAGTCTGGCACACCATGGTCCTTTCGGTGGGCGGCAACCACATCACCTCTGATATTGCCCATGGATTGCGCATACCCTTCTCCCAGGCCGAAGATATCAAGATCCGCTACGGCACTTGTCTCCCCTCCGAAGTGGAGCCGGGAGAGACCTTCGCGGTGAAGTCCTTCGGTGATGAGAAACAGATCGAGATCAACCGCCACGAAATGGCCGAGATCATCGAAGCCCGCGTGGAGGAAATATTTAGTCTGCTGCACCAGGAGATCAGACGCTCCGGCTACGACGGGCTGTTGCCCGCCGGCCTGGTACTCACCGGTGGGTCCAGCGCGTTACGCGGCATGCCGGAACTGGCCAGCCGCGCCCTGAGCATGCCCGTGCGCCTGGGCAAACCTGAGAAATTGACTGGCATGGTGGACAAATTGCAGTCCCCGGCTTATGCCACCAGCGTGGGATTGCTGCGTTGGGCCGTCCTGATGAGCGAGGTTCTGCCTCAAAAGGAAAGCGAGAATGGCCATGCGCGCACGGGCTTGGATTGGCAAAAACTCAAAGAGCTGGCAGGCAGGTTCTTGCCCTAGGAGTTACGGTTGAAGGTTCAAAATTTAACCCTCAACTTTTAACTAAAAAAATGCAAAACTTGGAGGATGAAATGAAATCGAGGAACCAACTGGAATCGTTTGCCCGCATCAAAGTGGTGGGCGTGGGCGGCGGTGGCTGCAACGCTATCAACCGCATGATGGAGCAAAGCATGCCCGGCATCGAGTTCATCGCAGTGAACACCGATGGCCAGGCTCTATTGCTCTCCAACGCGCCCGTCAAGGTGCGCATAGGCGATAAGCTGACCCGCGGCATGGGCTCGGGTGGTGATCCGGAGATCGGACGCAAGGCTGCCGAAGAATCCGCTGAGGAACTCTACGAGGTGATGCGCGGCGCTGATATGGTATTTGTCACCGCCGGCATCGGCGGCGGCACCGGCACCGGCGCTGCCCCGGTGATCTCGCAGATCGCCCGCGAAGTTAAGGCGTTGACCATTGGCGTGGTCACGCGGCCCTTCTCCTTCGAAGGCGCCCGCCGCAGCCAGAATGCCGAAGCCGGCATTGTCAAACTGAAGGACCATGTCGACACGCTGATCGTCATCCCCAATGATCGCTTGCTGCAAGTAGTTGAGAAGCGCTCCAGCCTGACGGATGCCTTCCGTGTGGCCGATGACGTGCTGCGCCAGGGCATCCAGGGCATATCGGAATTGATCACCGTGCCCGGCCTGATCAACCTGGACTTTGCCGATGTGCGCACCATTATGTCCGAGGGTGGGGCGGCTCTGATGGCAGTCGGGGAAGCCTCCGGCGAGAACCGTGCCCAGGTAGCGGCTGAGGCGGCCATCACCAGCAACCTGCTTGATATCACCATCGACGGCGCCCGCGGCATCCTGTTCAACGTGACCGGTGGCTCCGACCTCTCGCTGTACGAGGTCAACACCGCTGCGGCCATCATCAAGGAGACCGCCCACCCTGATGTCAATCTCATCTTCGGCGCGGTGATTGACCCGGAGATGGACGACAAAGTGCGCATTACCGTGATCGCCACCGGCTTCGACCGCAAAGGCATGCCGCGGCGCATGCTGCGCACTGCCCCACGGCAGCAGGCCCAAGGCCAGCAACAGACTGCCACCCAGGTCAGCAGCCAGGTGAACGAAGACGAGCTGCAGCCCGCGGTGTTCAACACCCAAGACTTAGATATCCCCACGTTTCTTCGAAAACGGGTTGGGAAGTAGTTTGCGAATGCGTACCCTGTAATCGCTACGCATTCGCCGAGGGCCGATAGCAGGCGCTAGCCGCTAGGTCCTCCAAAAATGCAGGCCCGCTCCTCCCGGGCCTGCTGGGAAGAAAGACCCGCTGGAACACCAGCGGGTCTTTCTTTTCCCAGATTCTATACGACTACGAATTGTCGGTTGTACCTGGACCCTTATCTGAAAAGAGCCATGGTTTGTTGGACTGTATTCCAGAGTCCATAGATCAACGGGATGCCTACGGCTACCCAAGCGGCGGTAACGCTCAACAGGCTCGATTTGTAAACGCCTACAGGTTTGGGGCTTGCCATAGAAATTTTTGGCGTCACTTTTTCGCCGCTATGCTCTTCCTTCATGTAATGTTTTTCGCTAACCGGTCTCACCAGCAGGTTGCAGATCAGCCCCACAGCTAACAGCCCGGCGAGGATGTACATGGTCACATTGTAGGCTTGTGCCGGTGGCAAACCAGCCGCCAACTGGTATTCGCGGATGTAATTGACCAGCACGGGGCCTAGC
>DATBWP010000219.1:0-2977 GCA_036514735.1 Anaerolineales bacterium | reverse complement strand
CAATTTCTGGAGATCCGCAGGCAGATCACGGGGATAAGCGGCCAGGTCTTCTTGAGGTCCAAATTGAGTCGGGTTGACAAAGATACTGACCGCCACAGAATCGCAATCCCTCTTGGCCAAATCCACCAGAGAGAGGTGCCCGGCATGCAGCAAGCCCATGGTGGGCACAAACCCCAGGCTACCGCGCAAACCAGCGCGGGCCTGGCGCAGTTCTTCCAAAGTGATGACTTGCTTCATGACTCGCTCCGTAACGCGGACACCAGTCGCCACATCACTTCGTTTACTGGAGTAGGAACGTCGACTTCGCGGCCCGCCCGCACCACCGCTCCGCAAATGGCGTCGATCTCGGTGGGGGCGCCGCGCCGTACATCCTGCAGCATGGAAGACAGGTTGGCTGCCGTGCGGCGGACGATATCTTCGGCGGCGGCCGCCGGGCCGCTGAAGGTTAGCGTGATGCCCTTCCTGGAAGCCACGGCGGCTACTTCGTTGGCCAGCGCAGCGCTCAGTTGGCGCGCGGTGGAGCGGGCCAACAGTTCGCCGTTAGGTACGCCAAGCAGCGCAGTGAGTGGATTGATGGCCGCGTTGATCGCCAGTTTGCTCCAAGCCAGTGAATTGACGTCCTCCACAGTGACCACCTGGAAGCCGGCGGCTTGCAATACAGCCGCCAGGGAAGCGAGGTGCGGGTGCGCTCCCAAGGAGATTTGGCCCTCACCTGCCCAACGCACTTCACCCGGGCCGAGCAAGGTGGCGCCGGTGGTAATCACACCGGAAGCGACACGCTCGGCACCCAATTTGGCCACCAGTTGTTCACGGTTACCAAGCCCATTTTGCAAAGTGAGCGCCAGCCCGTCAACGGCCAGCGCCTGGAACAATAACTGGGCAGCCCGTTCGGTCTGCCAAGCCTTCACCAACACCAGCGCATATTTGGCGCCGGCGAAATCCTGGGGCTTGCTGCTGGCGCGCACGGAGTAGTTCTGCCGGCTGCCATCGGCTGCCACCAGAGTGACGCCGCTGGCTTGCAAGGCAGCCAGGCCTTCCGGCCAGGAACCTAGCATGTTCACCGCATGGCCAGCCGCCGCCAAACGGGCGGCGAACAGGCAGCCCAGCGCCCCGATGCCAACGATCAGAACGGGTTCGGGGCTAGGATTCGCCATCCAACTCTTTTAACAGAGCTTGCCATTGCTCTTCTTTTATGGAGACGCTGTGCTCCTCCGCTGGAAAGCTGCGCGCTTCCACGTCGGCCTTGAAACTGGTAAAGGCTTCGGCCATCACGCTGTGCAGGCTGGCATATTGCTTGACGAACTTAGGAGTGAAACGGTCAAAGAGACCCAACAGGTCGTGAGTCACCAGCACCTGGCCATCGCAACCCGCCCCAGCCCCAATGCCAATGGTGGGGATGGCCAGCTTTTGGGAAACCCATTCGGCCAGGCGAGCCGGCACTGATTCCAAAACGATGCTGAAGGCTCCAGCTTCTTCCAGGGCGAAGGCGTCATCGATCAGCCGCTTGGCGGCGGAATGGGTGCGGGCTTGCGGGCGGAAGCCGCCCAGGGTGTTCACACTTTGCGGCGTAAGCCCCAGGTGGCCCATCACCGGGATGCCGGCGGCCACGATGTGGCGCACGGCCTCGGCGCGTTCACGGCCGCCTTCCAGTTTGACGGCGTCCATGCCTGCCTCTTGCAGGAAGCGGCCGGCGTTGGCCACCGCCTGCTCCACGGAAACCTGGTAGGACATGAAGGGCATATCGCCGATCAGCAAGGGAAAGCTGGCTCCGCGTGAAACTGCGCGGCAATGGTGCAGCATATCCTCCATGGTGACCGGCAGGGTGTTGGGATAACCCAGCACCACCATGCCCAGTGAATCACCGATCAAAATGGAGTCGATGCCCGCTCGCTCCACGGCCACGGCGGTGGGGTAATCATAGGCGGTGAGCATGGTGATGGGCTCACCCGATTTCTTCTTCTGGCGAAAGTCGCGCACCGTGATCTTGGCGCGTTCGGCTTCGCCGGGTTTGGCTTTAGCCTTGTGAGCTTGAGTGGACATTCGTACCCTCCTGTGCGGGTAGAGTCGTGGTTTTAAAATAAAAACCGTCTCTGCTTGGAACAGAGACGGCTGGAAATCTACAAGCCGGAGTTGCGTTAACCTGCGAAGCCTGTTAGCAAACTCCAAAGCAGGCACTTTCTGCCTGCGTAAGTCTCGGCCCTTACGGGTCCAAGCAGTAAATGCATTATTACCTATTTAGAAAGATTGGGCAAGAGCCAGTGGCATGGGCAATTGGACCAACTGCCTCTATATTTGATACTTCATATCGGCGAGAAACGGCGCAAAAGCCTCGTTGGCCGCCTTTAATTGCTCGGCAGTGAAGGCTTCACGGAAGCGCTGGGCTTCGCCATGCTGGAAGTGTTGGCCCTTTCCGCCCTTTTCAGAGCGGTAGAACTCAATGGCCTCTTTCACTGCCGGGATGGCCGGGTCCGCTTTCAAGAAGGCAGCCAGGCGTGCAGTTTCGGCATCGTAGTTGGCTAACAGGTCTTCGTAGCGCAGGGTGTGAGCGCTGCTTAAGGAAGTCCATTGGCGCCAGACGCGCAAGTACAGTTTCACGAAGTCAATTGCTTGTTCGATAGTTTCCAGGCGAGTGAAGGCGTTGCTGCGCCCGGCGGCACTCGCCCGCTGGCCGTACTCGTAAGCGGAGAGCAATGCGGCGCGCGGGTCGCGAAAGACGTAGGTGACGCGCATGCGGTTGCTGTGCATCAGGCGCAAGGCCATGGGCGTGGGGCCCGAGTGGGTCTTGATGGCGAAAGTATTGCCCAGCATGGAAGGCACCAAGACCGGCGCCAGGCGCTTCACGCTGAGGCTGCGGATGTTGCAATTGACCTCGGTGAGGATGGGCGCCAGCAGAAAGCGGCGGCGGATGAGGCGGGCATCCTGGCCGCCGACGGCCACCACGATGTCGTGCACCAGGTTGTAATGCCAGCCGGATCCG
>DATBWP010000218.1:0-4664 GCA_036514735.1 Anaerolineales bacterium | reverse complement strand
GATGGGTTGGTTTACTTTGGCTTCGATGGTAACCGGTTTCCACATGATGTCTTCGGCAACCAAGGTGACTTTCTTTACGGGGCTTGAGCAAGCCGTTAGCAGCACCGTGAGAGCCGCCAGCAGGGTAAGTTGAAAGGTAAGTTTCTTAATCATTAGTCTCTCCTAAATTTGGGGGATTGTATCACTCACTAAAAATCGCCGTTGAATGGTTCTGCATAGCCGGTCAATTCCACGTACCCTACGCCGCTGACAGGTTGGCCGTGTTGAGTCCCGGAGATCTCAACCGCTCCTTCCCAATAGATGGTCGAGAGTTTGAGCTCCTGGTCGAGCAGATAGGGTGAGAGTTCCAATTGCAAGCCGGCGCTGGGGATGGTGAGTTTCCAGCCCGAAGGGTATTCGGCATCCGTGTGCGGGCTGCGCCAAAGGTCAAGGGTTTCGATGGCAAAATCCTCCAGCCCCAGAGTTTGCGTGCTTCCATCTGCCTCGATCAGCGTGCCGCTTGAAAAGGGGTCGATGCTGCCATCCGCGCGGCGAACGGCATACAGCATCACTTCGCTGCCGTCATCCAACTGGATGGCAAACCAATCCCAGCCCACCTGCCCGGCAGAAAGCACGCTGGTGCTGTACTCGTGATCTGACCAGCTTAACCCGCTGACAGCGAAAGTCTCATCTCCAATGTAAATATCGCCTTCCACCTGTAGGCGCGTTTGGCTGTAGTAATAGGAAGCGTTTCCCGGGTCGGGACCCTTTTGGCTATATCCCTCCTCGCCGTGCGGCACCGGCCCCTTGCGATCAATGAGTCGCAGTTCCAGCGCCAAACCTTCGTTGGCTGCTTTCAGCAGATAGATGCCTTCACCGGCCTGTGCGACCTGCCAATCCTCCAACCAGACGCGAAAAGGAGAAGCTTGCGCACCGGCCAGCCCCAGCGCGCCGCGAGCAAAGCGTTGAAAGGCATGGAATTGGCCGCCGCTCACATCGGTAAGCGCGAAGTGCGCCATGTAGATCTGGTTGGCAGCCCAATCGGAGGCGCGCGGCGCCGCCAGGTTGGCTGGCAGTAAGGCCACGCGGAAGAAGGTTAGCTCGAAGCCAAAGTGGCGGCCATCGGCGGTATCAAGGTTGCCGATGTAATACCACCACTCAGTGCGATAGTCCGGATGCGGGCCAAAGTCGGTTGGGAAATCGAAAGGTTGCGGTCCGCTGGCGCGGGTGAAGCCCTCGATGCTCCTCGGAGTGGCGCGCACCTGGGCGGCCAGCTCAGTGTCGTCGCCCGCGGAACGCGCCAAAAACAATCCAGCGAGCGCCAAAACTCCCATGGCCAGCAGGATCCAAAACAGGCGCGATCGCCTAATCAAAGCGCATGGCCTCCGCCGCGCTGCGCCGGCTGGCGCGATAGGCGGGATACAGGCCAGCCAGCAGCGCGGCGGCCACCGCGATGAGCAGCGCCTGAATGAACGGGGCGGCCTCCAATTGCATTTGCAGGCTCCAGCCGAAAGAGCGTTTGTTGATCAACTGCAGCAGGATCTCGGCCACAATATACCCGGTGGGCAAGGCCAGCAGACCGGCCACAGCGCCGATCAGGCTGGTTTCCAGCAGGGTCAGCACCCAGAGTTGAGGCTGGCTAAGACCAATCGCTTTAAGGATGCCCATGTGACGCTGCTTTTCCAGTTGCATGGCAAGCATGGCGCTCAACACCCCGACAAAGGCCACGCCGGTAGTGATGATCTGCAGGGCGCCAGTGATCAGGAATGTGCGGTCGAACACCTCCAGAGTTTCGGCGCGCAGCCCGACGTTGGAGCGAATATTTATGAATTGGCCCTGATTGAGTTTCACCTTCATCTCGGCGACAATAGCATCCACATCTTGCCCCGGGGTGACCCGCGCCGAAAACGCGGTCACCGCCTCGTCGCCCCAAAGTGCACGGTAATTCTCCAGCCACATGGTCACGTTCCCGCGGCTGGAGGTGTAATCACGAAATATGGCCACGATGGGAAAGCGACGCTCACCGTCAGGAGTGTATAAGACCAGGTCGTCCCCCAGGCGCAAGTCCAGGCGGGTGGCCAAAGGTTCTGAGACCATCACCGCTCCGGCCTGCACGGCCTCCCAAACTTCCTGCTCTTCACCCTGCTTACTAACGTAAAGCTGCTCTTCCCCATCGTTGGGATTATTGTTCGCGCTGAGGGTGACCGGCCCATATGGCGAATCGACTTCAATGTAGCGCAACAAGTGCACTGCCTCGATCCCGGGCCAGTTTTGCACCTGTGCAATGAGTTCCGGTTCAATTGGCACAGCAGGTTCAGCCAAGGAAGACCCCGCCACGGAACCGTATATATCGTTGCTAAGGATCTGGTCGAGCCAGGCAATCACCGAACCGCGAAAGCTGCTGATCATCAAGCTGGCGCCGATGGTAACGGCAACTGCCACCATGAGCGCGGCCATGGCTGGCGAAGTGCGGCTGGCGGAGGCGGAAACTTCGCGCGGGGCCAGGCGACCCAACGGGCCGATGGCCCAGCCAAGCAGCCGGGCAGCCAGCGGCATAAGGCGCTGTGTGATCCAAGGGGTGGTCAGCGCCAGGCCGATGGTGACCCCAAAAGTGCAGGCAAAGCTGGCATTCAGATCCAGCTCGAAAAATGACAGTAATAAACCAGAGGCAGCAGCAGTGAGCGCGCCAAGCAAAGCCAGGCGACTAAGGATCCTGCCAGAGAGCAGTTCCAATTGGGAGCGCGACAAGATGCGCCGCGGCGGCGAGTTGGCGGCTTCCAAGGCGGGCAGCCAGGCGGCCAGCATGGTGGCTGCCAGGCCCAGCAAACCACCTTTGACCAGGCTGGATACCGGCAAGCTGGCTTCGCGCACGGTGAGGGTGAAGAAGACATCGTTGATCGTCTGAGACACCTGGTCCACCGCCCCGCGGCCCAGCAATACACCGAGCAAGATACCTAAAACGGAACCCACTATTCCAACCAACAGAGCTTCACCCAACACCAGAATAAAGATCTCTCGGCCGCTAACGCCCAAGGCGCGCAAAGTGCCGAAAACCTGGCGGCGTTGCACCACCGAAAAAGTCATCGTGTTGTAAATGAGAAAAAGACCGACCACCAAACCCAGCAGGCTCAGCGCCGCCAGGTTGGTGCGAAAGGCCGAGGTCATTTGATCTGCGGCCAGGTTGCGACCCTCAGTTGGCAGCACCTGCAGTCCAGCAGGCAACTTGGATTCCAAACGTTGCAAGGCTGCGTCGCGGCCTTCTTCGGGCAGAATGAGATCAATGCGCTCGATCACGCCAAGGCGGCCGCTGATCTCCTGCACCGTGGAAAGATCTGCCAACACCAGGTATTCCAGGGCGCGGCGGCTGAGGGCATCGCGCGGTTCCATGAGGCCGGCGATCAAACCCTGCACGGCCTTCCCAGTGATGGTGAGCTGCACGGGGTCACCAGGCGTTAGGCCATAGGCCTCGGCCAAGTCGGTTGAGATCAACAAAGCGCCAGGCACACTATAGAAGGCGGCAATCTGGCTGACTTGCGACTGTGATTCCTCGCTGAATAAATAATCGCGAAAAGGTTCTTCGGCGAACGGGTCCACACCCAGCAACTGCAAGGGGACTCCGCCCAGATCCGGAGAAGAAACATAAAGGCTGAGGATGGGCGCCATGGGCAGCTGCAATCCAGCCCGGCGTAATTCTGCATAGTGTTCTTCAGGAATGCCGTTGGGGCCAGCGGAAATGTAATGAGTGCTGCGGCCCACCACCGCCTCCACACTCAGGTCAAAGGCGCGCGCCGCGCTGGCGTTGGCCACGTCCACGCTCACCGCCACAGCCACGCCCAGGCTGATGCCCAAGAGCATCAGTGCGGTCTGCAGGGGGTGGGCGAGTAAATAGCTCCAAGCCACCTTAAACAGGCTGGCGGGCATGCGCTGCGTATTGAGGCTCACTCTTGTGATCTGCTTTCCACCAGTTTTCCCTCGTGCACGTGGACGACGCGATCGGCGCGGCGGACGTTTTCCAAATTGTGAGTGGCCATCACCAGGTTCTTGCCGGCCTGGCGAGTCAGTTGCTCCAACAAGGCCATCACCTGGGCGCCGGTGTCTTCGTCCAGGTTGCCGGTGGGTTCGTCGGCCAGCACCAGCATAGGATCGTGCACCAGGGCGCGGGCTAAGGCCACCCGCTGCTGCTCACCGCCTGATAGCAGGTCGGGGTAGCTGGCAATCCGGTCTGCCAGGCCGACCTGCTCGAGGAGCGCCCTGGCCTTGCTGCGCGCCTCTTTGGCAGGTGCGCCAGCCAACTCCAGGGGCAGCGCGGCATTTTCAAGCACAGTGAGGGTTGGCAACAGGTTGAAGAATTGGAAGACAAAGCCAATGTGGCGGCGGCGGAAAAGGGTACGCTCGGCCTCGGTCATGGCAACCAGGTCCCGCCCCTGCACCCAAATAGCGCCGTCGTCGGCGGTATCGATGCCGCTGAGCAGGTTAAGCAGGGTGCTTTTACCGCTGCCGCTGGCTCCCAGCAAGGCTACGAATTCGCCGCGCCGAATCTTCAGGCTAGCCCCACGCAAAACGGCATGGGTTTGTTTACCTTCGGTGTAGCTCTTGGACAGGTCCTCGATCGAAATGAGTGTGGGGTCAACCATGGGGCCTCAGGCGAAGGCAGGCTGAAGTTTGTATATATTATCACAAAGGGG
>DATBWP010000217.1:0-6445 GCA_036514735.1 Anaerolineales bacterium | reverse complement strand
TACTTCTTCCCTTTTTCGAGGGCGGCGAGCTTGCTCATCATGGCGCCTTTGCGGCGGGCGGCGTTATTCTTGTGGATGACGCCTTTACCGGCGGCCTTGTCCAGGGCGCTGGCGGCCAGTTGGGCAGCGGCGCGGGCGGCTTCCACATCACCGCTCTGGATAGCCAGGTTGGCCTTCTTCACAAAGGTGCGGGCGCTGCCGCGGAATATGGTGTTGCGCTCGCGGAGTTTTGCATTCTGCCGGTTGCGCTTGATCGCTGACTTGATGTTTGCCAAAACTCTTCCTCCAAAACGTGTACTTAACGAGTCGGGATTGTACATGAAGCGATAAGAAATGTCCAGCGAAGCGAAGGCGCCCGTCTGATACAATGCCAAGATGCCCGCAGAATTTAAGGCAGGATTCGTTTCGGTGGTGGGCAAACCCAACGTGGGCAAGTCCACCCTGATGAACGCGCTGCTGGGCCAACCGGTGGCGGCAGTTTCCCCAAAGCCGCAGACCACGCGGCGCAACCAGCTTGGGATTTACAGCGACGACCGGGCGCAAATCGTGTTCATCGACACCCCCGGGTTACACCAGGCGCAGAATAAACTGGGCGGGTGGATGAATGAACAGGCCCTGCTTGCCCTGGATGATGGGGATGTCATCCTTTTTTTGGTGGATGGCTCGCAATCCCCCACGGAGGAAGACCGCGTGCTGGCAGGCAAGATCGGTGGGCGCGGCCGCCGGCAACCGGTACTGCTGGCCTTGAACAAGGTTGACCTGTTGAGCGCGGGCGAGTTGAGCTCGCGCCACGGTGAATATGAAGGCCTGACCAGCACGACGCAGACGCTGGAAATCTCGGCCACCCAAAGGCGCGGGCTGCCCGAGCTAATGGCGGCGATTACAGAGCGACTGCCCCAGGGCGAGCCTTTTTACCCCACAGACCAGGTGACCGACCTGTACGAACGGCAGATCGCGGCTGACCTGATCCGGGCGGCGGCCATGAGCCTGCTGCGCGAGGAAGTGCCGTTTGGCATTTACGTACACATCGAGCGCTATGTGGAGCGCGGTGAGAAGGGGGCGCTGATCGAAGCCACGCTGTTCGTGGAACGCGAAGCGCACAAGGGCATTGTGATCGGCGAGGGCGGACGGATGATCAAGCAGATCGGGCAGGCCGCCCGCAAGGAAATCGAAGCGATGAGCCAGCGCAAAGTATTTTTGGACCTGCGGGTCAAAGTGAAGCCAAATTGGCGCGATGATCAAACCGCCTTGGAGCAATTCGGCTTTACGCGGAAAAAGGAACAATGATCTGGTTGATCGTTGCAATCCTGGCAGTGGCCGGTTCCATGGTGGCCTTGCAGCGCGGCTGGGGGAAAGCCGCCTTCTTTGGGCGGCTGGTTTTTTACTTCGCCCTGGGCGTGTGGATGTGGGCCGAGGCCGGCCCCCAGGCATTTCGCGGAAGCGAGACGGGCTTACTGGGCTGGCTGATCATCGGGCTGGCTTTATTTGCTGTGGGCGATGGGTTGGGTTATTTGACCGGCGAGCCAAGCACCTGGTCGTTCGCGGCAGCCGCCCTGGCAGCGCTAGCGTTTGCCCTCGGCTTCGATATTTTGCGGCCGGATGAATACGCTCTAGTGCCTGGTGTGCTGCTGGCGCTATTGGTGGCATCCGTGGCAGTGCGGGCTTATCTGCAAATGACAGGCAGGAAGGGCGGGAAAGGGAGCAACCGGGTGTGGTTGGGTGTGTATATGGCCGCCATAGCGGTGATGGTCTTTGCCGGCGTGTTCAAAATGATCGATCGCGGCTGGGCACTGCCCTGGGCTTACCTGGCCGGTGGTGGGGCGCTTAGCTACGCGGCGGGGCAGCTGTGGCTGGGGTGGGAGCGAGTGTTGGGGAAGCAGACGGTTCCTGCTTGGGTGCAGGTAGGGGCGCTCAATCTAGGACAGGTGATGATGGTGGTGGCAGCGCTGTTTGTGTATCGTGAGTTTTTGTAAAAGGCGAGTAATTCGTAATTAGTGAATAGTAATTAGTGGATAGCGAGTTAGTTGAAGGTCAAAAAGGACCGACGGGTCAGAGACCCGCTCTTGCAGGATGAGTGGGGGATTTTTAATTTGGTAGTAAATCAATGTCCGCCTTTTTTTCGATAACGGCGATAACTGCAGAATTATCCAGATCGCCGAAACCCAGATTAAGCATCTGTTTGTACAGGTCGTTAGTCACCGTGGTGGCAGGAAGAGGTAAACCCAGTTCGCGGGCCGTATCCATGATAATGCCCAGGTCCTTAGCCTGCATGCTGGCTTTGAAACCCGGTTGACGATTACCGGCGAAGAGGCGCTCGGGCTTGTTGTCCAGGGTCCAGCATTGGGCAGCGCCGCCGCGGATGGCTTGCACCACCTTACGCGGATCGACGTCCGCTTTGCGGGCGAAAATTAGCAATTCGGCCATGGCGGCCATCTGGGCGGCCACCATGATTTGGTTGCAGCACTTGGCCACCTGGCCGGCGCCGGATGAACCGAGATGGGTGATGGCTGAGCTATACGCTTGCAAAGCGGGGCGGGCGGCTTCGAGCGCGTCGGCATCACCGCCGACCATAATCGTCAGGGTGCCATTTTGAGCGCCGAGTTGCCCCCCGCTAACCGGTGCATCCAGGAAGCGCAGGCTGCGGGCAGCCAACGCTTCGGCCAGTCTGCGAGCGGCGGCTGGCATGATGGTGGAATGGTCCACCACGATGAGGCCGGGCCGGCCGCTTTCGATGATGCCGTCTGGCCCAAGGACGACTTGCTCAACATCCGGGGAATCGGGCAGACAGGTAAAGACGAGGTCTGCGGAGGAAGCTACTTCCCTGGGGGAGTGGGATTCAACGGCGCCAGCGGCTACCAGCTCGGCCACGGCGGCGCGACTGCGGTTGTGCACAGTGAGCGGGAAACCTGAGCGCAGCAGATGCCCAGCCATGGGCTTGCCCATCAGGCCGAGGCCGATGAACCCTGCGCGCAATTTTTGTTCAGCCATTACCACTCCTTGATTCAAATGGAAGAATTGTGGAGATGAGGGTTGAAGACAAAGGGGGTTGGTTCCCAGGCCAGCCTGTAAGCCGCATTTTGTCCAGCGCAGGCCTCAGGTTTACACTTGCTTTACGCAAGCTTCATCCCTGGGGACCCACGCATGGGCGGTCATCTATCTGGGCTGACAATTGCTTGGCAGCTCGTGCAGCCAACCCGGGACTCGAATGCAGCGAGCAGCTGCTCGTCCCTGCTTGGCCTTGCTCCTGGCGGGGGTTGCCCGTCCGCGGGCATTGCTGCCCGCGCCGGTGGTCTCTTACACCACCATTTCACCCTTACCAAAGCCTGGCTTAGTCGTAGCGAGCTACGTCTAAGCCTAGAGTTTGGAGGTATGTTTCTGTGGCCCGATCCGGCAGGTTTCCCCGCCCCGGGAGTTTCCCCGGCGCCATGCTCTGTGGAGTGCGGACTTTCCTCTACTCAAGGTAGCGATCGCCCGACTGACCTGGGGCACAATGATACAATAGGGGCGGTTATCCCGTCAAATGCAGATTAGGGAATGGGGGTTATGGATAATGTCCTTGACACAACTAGTACACATGCTCTATAATCGCCGTTTGGCATAACGCCGTTCCTTGCCGTGCAAGGGCGGCTTTTGGTCTATTTGCAACAATCAACTTAGGAGGCGCTGAATGGCGCAAGCTCTCCCCACAAAAACTTACTCCCGACTGTTCACCGAACTGAAGATGCCAGACCTCATCGAGGTCCAGCTCAGTTCGTTCAAGCGGTTGAAGGCTGAAGGCCTGGCCGATCTGTTCCATGAAATTTCTCCAATCGAATCGTATAACAAAGGGATGAAGCTGTTTTTCCCCAGCCGAAGCCCCGAAGCCAAACAATGGAATCTTAAATTTTGGTTCGATGATCCCAAGTATTCAATTGAAGAATGCATTGAGCGCGACCTGACTTATGCCAGCCCAATGTATATTTCCGTGCTGCTAGCCGGCGCGGACGTGCCCGAGCCGATCAAGCAAGATATCTTTTTGGGTGACTTCCCCGAGATGACGGAGAAGGGCACTTTCATTATCAATGGCACTGAACGCGTAGTCGTCTCGCAGCTGATCCGCTCCCCGGGCGTGTATTTCGAAGCGCCCCTCGACCGGGCCACCAATCGCCCGCTGGCCACGGCCAAGCTAATCCCCGACCGCGGTGCGTGGATGGAATTTGAAACGCGCAAGACGGATTACCTGACCTTGAAGTTCAACCGCAAGCGCACGGTGCCCATCACCATCTTGTTGCGCGCCCTGGCGGTGGTCGATGACGGCATCAAGAGCAACCCGCTGAAAACTGGCACCGACCAGGAGATCCTGGCCTTGTTCGCTGACATCGATACCAACACGGACCGCAAGTTCATTCAAGCTACGCTTGATCAGGAACCTGAATGGGACACGCAGAACGGCAAGTTGAGCATTGCGCAGGCCGCGCTGATCGAGTTCTTCAAGCGCATGCGCCCTGGAGACCCAGCCACGTTGGACAACGCCACCGAATTCCTGCAAACCCAGTTGTTCGACCAGCGCCACTACGACCTCGAAAGGGTGGGGCGTTATAAACTGAATCAAAAACTGGGCCTCAAGGAGCGCGTGCCGCTCGACCACCGCACGGTGACCAAGTGGGACATCATCAACCTAGCGCGGCGCATGATCCTGATCAACAACCTGGTTGAGAAACCTGACGACATTGACCATTTGGGCAACCGCCGCCTGAAAACAGTAGGGGAGTTAATCCAAAATAAATTACGCGTCGGAATGCGCCGCATGGAACGCGTGATCAAAGAACGCATGTCGATCCGCGATCAGGAACAGCTTTCCCCGCTGACCCTGATCAATATCCGCCCGGTAGTGGCGGCATTGCGCGAGTTCTATGGGTCCAGCCAGCTTTCGCAATTCATGGACCAGACCAACCCGCTGTCTGAGCTGCGCCACAAGCGCCGCGTTTCGGCGTTGGGCCCAGGCGGCCTGCGCCGCGAGCGGGCCGGTTTCGATGTGCGTGACGTGCATCATTCCCACTACGGGCGCATCTGCCCGATCGAGACCCCCGAAGGGCCGAACATCGGCCTGATCGGTAACCTGGCGTCCTTCGCCCGGGTGAACGATTACGGATTCATCGAAACTCCTTACCGCAAGGTGGTCAACAGTCTAAAGCCGAAAGACAAGCGTTTAATTGGCCGTAAATTGCGTGAAGACCTGGTGGATCCCAAGAGCGAGCGGGTGATCGCCAAGGCGGACACACGCATCGATGAACGGCTAGCCAAAGAGATCATTCGTCACGACGTGGAAGAGGTGTTGATCGCCCCTTATGTTTCAGACGAGACCCTGTTCCTTTCGGCAGACGATGAGGACCGCTTCTATATCGCCCAGGCCAACGCTCCCCTAAACGAGCACGGGGAATTCATCCGGCAGCGTTTGTCTTCGCGTTACCACTCCGGCTTTTTGTTCACCAGCCCGGAGGAAATCGATTACATGGACGTTGCTCCCCACCAGTTGGTAGGTATCAGCGCGGCCTTGATCCCCTTCCTCGAACACGACGATGCCAACCGCGCCCTGATGGGTTCGAACATGATGTCCCAGGCGGTACCGCTGTTAGTGCCGGAAGTGCCGTTGGTCTCCACGGGGATGGAAGGGCATGCGGCCAAGGATTCCGGCCAAGTGGTGCAAGCTGAAGAAGACGGCGAAGTCGTCTCCGTCAGCGGCGACGCCATCGTAGTGCGCGGCAAGAACCGCAAGGAGCGCACGTTTCATTTACGCAAATACCAGCGCTCTAACCAGAGCACCTGCATCGACCAACGCCCGGCTGTGGTCAAAGGCCAGCGGGTGAAGAAGGGCGACGTGATCGCCGATTCTTCATCCACGGTTGACGGCAATCTGGCCCTCGGGCAGAACGTGGTGGTGGCTTTTATCTCCTGGGAGGGAGGCAATTTTGAGGACGCCATCCTGATCTCGGAGAAACTGGTGCAAGACGACCGGTTCACCTCCATTCACATCGAAAAATATGAAGTCGAAGCTCGCGATACCAAACTGGGGCCGGAAGAAATCACCCGCGACATCCCCAACGTAGGCGAAGAAGCCGTCAAGGACCTGGATGAAAGCGGCATCGTTCGCATCGGCGCTGAAGTCGGCCCCAACGATATCCTGGTCGGCAAGATTACGCCCAAAGGCGAAAAGGAACTGACCCCAGAAGAGCGTTTGCTACGCGCCATCTTTGGCGAGAAATCCCGCGATGTCAAAGATACTTCCCTGCGCATGCCGCACGGTGAGCGCGGCAAGGTGGTAGATGTGCAACTCTTCTCCCGCGAGGACAACATCGAGTTGTCCGCCGGGGTGGAGAAGATGGTGCGCGTGTCGGTAGCCCAGCGCCGCAAGATCACGGCCGGCGACAAGATGTCGGGCCGGCATGGTAATAAGGGTGTGGTATCC
>DATBWP010000216.1:0-2884 GCA_036514735.1 Anaerolineales bacterium | reverse complement strand
GACACACAGCCAGCTCGCATCCTGGTGCAGCCCCAAGGGGCGCATGCTGGTCATCTTCCGGCTGTTCCGGCGCAGTAACGACACCCTGCTGCAATTACCCGCGACATTGATCGAGAACACACTCAAGCGGCTGCGCATGTTCGTAATGCGCGCCAAAGTGACACTGGAAAGCGTGGAGGCTGAACTGGTTAGCATCGGATTATCAGGCCCGGATGCCAAAAAGATACTTACGGATGTTGCGGGTTTTGCTCCCAGCGGAGATAACGGCTGCGAAACCCGCGAAGACGTAACTATTACAAGTCTGCCTGGGCCCCATCCGCGCTATGAAATCATCGCACCAACGGCCGCGGTGGAAAAACTATGGGAAAGTCTCAAGCCCAAGGCGACACCAGTCGGGCCGGCGGTGTGGGCATGGCTGGATATCATGGCGGGAATCCCCAGCGTTCATCCCGAAACCAACGAAGAATTCGTGCCGCAGATGGCCAACCTCGAAATCGTCGGCGGCGTCAATTTCAAGAAAGGTTGCTACCCCGGACAGGAAATCGTGGCGCGCATGCAGTACCTCGGCAAGCTCAAGCAGCGCATGTACCGCGCGCATGTCGAGGGCGACGTCATGCCGCGTCCGGGTGATTCCATTTATGCACCGGATTTTCCCGGCCAGTCGGCCGGCACGGTCGTGGAAGCGCAATCGTCACCGGACGGCGGCCACGATCTGCTCGCCGTGATCCAAATCAGCAGCGCCGATGCGGGCGAGCTCCACCTCGGAAGCGAGACCGGCCCCAGGCTTTCACTCCAACCCTTACCCTACTCCGTCTCCACCGCGGCCTGAGTGGAATAAACGTCCGCCGTTTGCCGTCACGGTGTTGGTCGCATTGACACCGCTTGTGTGGTGTCCAGGCTTGTGCTTGAATCGTTCGCGTCTATTGCTGCTATATAAGTAAATTCTTATAAAGTCAGGGATGTTGCACAAGTGGTTGCCTCACAACCAGTCAGGAGACAAGCAATATGATATACACCCATAAAACGATCTGGACCTTGATCCTCGGGATCATCATGGTCGCCTTCGGTTATCTGGTGCAAGCCGGCGTCCTGAATCCGATGATCGAATTCCTCAAGCTCGCAAAGTTCGTCGGCAAGCCCGAATCACCGGGCGAAATGATCATCCTTCCCTTTGTCTGCGGCATCATTGCCATCGTGGTTGGTCTCTGGCAGTTCGCAGTGAAACCAAAGGAAGGCAACCTGGATTACTACCTATCAAGCGTAGGCGGGGTGATGTTCATCCTGATCATCGCCTTCGTCGTGAAGTGGGGGCTCGACCCGCTGATGCACATGTGGGGCAAAGCCGCGCATGAGGCCATGAAGGCGGCCAATCTCAACTGGGCCTTCGACTTCGCCAAGGTGATGAACCTGAACTACGTGGTTATGGGCATACTCGCCGGCATCATCACGGTAAACGTGTTCAAGATCCCCAGTTGGGCGGAAAACGGCGTGCGCCTCTCGCGTCTCGGCCTGAAAACCGGCGTGGTGCTGCTGGGCGTGCTCTACAGCTGGCAGGAACTGGCCAATCTGGCCGGGCTGTCCATCGTCATGATCGCCGCCTTCGTGCTCGGTTCGGTGGGCATGGTGCTGTGGATAGGCGCGCGGCGCAAGATCCCGAACTCGATGGGCGGCGTGCTTTCCGCCGGCGTGGGCGTGTGCGGCGTGTCGGCCGCGGTGGCGGCGGCGCCGGTGGTCAACGCCAAATCCACGGAAATCGCCTACACCATCGGCACCATCCTGCTGTGGGGCGTGCTGATGATGTTCATCTTCCCGATCGTGGGCAAGCAGATGGGCATGAACCCCACGCAGTTCGGCGCCTGGGCCGGTACCGGCATCCTCAACTCGGCGCAGGTGGCGGGCGCGGCGCTGGCCTTCGAACCGGACGGAATCGATACCCTGAAGGTGGCGGAGATATTCAACATCACGCGCATCCTGTTCCTGCCGATCATCGTGCTGTGGCTGGCGGTGTGGTACGTGGAACGCGAGGTTGGCGCCCAAAAGGTCAGCCACGGCAGCGTGATTTTCAGCAAGTTCCCGCTGTTCGTGCTGGGCTTCATCGTGATGTTCGTTCTGGGCTCCACCGGGATTTTCGCGCCCGGTTCGGATCTACCCGGCAAGTATTTCGACAACAGCGAAAAGCACCTGGTGAAGAAAGACAAGGAAGGCAACGTCAAGGAAAGCAAGATGCTGTCCGACAAGGACGCCGAGCTGCTCAAGGGGGAAGCCGACAAAGTGACGGACGAGCCGCTCAAGGCGGCGCTGGCCAGCCTGATCGAAAACAAGAAGGCCACCTCGTTCGAGCATGACCGGCAGTTGGCCACGATCCTCAACTCGCACATGCTGTCGGTGAAGGCCAACAAGGTCCTGAAAAAGATGCACGGCGCGGTGTTCAAGCCGGCCCCGCGCATCTCGAAGTTCCGGGACATCATCGCCTGGTTCTTCACCTTCGGCCTCGTCGGCCTGGGCATGCAGATCACCATGGCCTCGATCAAACAGGCCGGCGGTCAGCCCTTGATCATCGGCTCGATGGTCGGCGCCGTGAAGGCGGTCGGATCGCTGATCGTAGTGTGGCTGCTCGTGAAGGAAATCGTTTAACGGAAATTTCTGCGAGGTGCAATCATGAAAGACAAATTTGATCGTGGTACGGCGCTGACGATATTCCGCAATGACCGCATTGAGGATATCGGCGCTTTGGTGCTGTCATTGGTCATCGCCTTCCTGGTATACAATTTTGTTGGCTGAGTAGGCGTCGGGAAGAACCGCCCCGGTGGCCGGTATAACCGCCACCGGGGTTTTTTTTTGAAATATCTCGAAGCATCAGGATTCCCCATGGCCAAACCAAAAC
>DATBWP010000215.1:0-3527 GCA_036514735.1 Anaerolineales bacterium | reverse complement strand
CGCGGTCATTGGCGGCCCGTGGGACATGGCAGCAGGCAACGCAGACCTGGCGCCCGGCGAGATCGTTGTGGATCAAGTGTTAGCCTCACGCTACGGGCTTGTCCTCGGCGACCCGGTCACCTTGTTCGGCTCCGAGCTCACCATTGCCGGGTTGAGCCGGGGCAACTTTGGCGTTGGCAGCAGCTTTGCCTTCGTAAACAAGCAGACATTGGCCGGGCTGGCCGGCGCGCCCCCTGATGCAGGGAGCTTCGTCCTGGTGCGCGTCGAGAGCGATGCGGATATTGACGCTGTGGCCGCCAGCCTTCGGGAGGATGTGCCTGAGGTAAACGTAATGCGGCAAGCCGCGTTCGCAGACAGCGATCGGGAGTTGATCAGGCAGATGGGCGCCGACATCGTGCGCGCCATGAATATCATCGCCTACATCGTCGGTTTGTTGGTCATCGCGCTCACCATCTATACCGCCACCTTGGAACGGTCCCGCGAATATGGGATGCTGAAAGCCCTGGGGGCGGACTTCTCGAAGTTGGCCGCCGTGGTGCTGACCCAGGCCTTTATCAGCGCGGCCTTGGGGGCCATGCTGGGGATCGCCCTTTCTTATGCAGCCGCGCAACTGATTGGCAGCGCCTCCCCCGACATGCTGGTCTTGATCGCTCCCGCGGATGTGGCTAACCAACTGCCCGTCCTGGCCTTGGTCACCGCGCTGGCCAGCCTGTTGCCGCTGGCCCGCATTGCCCACCTGGACCCGACGATCGTCTTCAAAGCCTAGCTACAAGGGAGTAAGCATGAATGCCATATTAGAACTCCAATCGGTCTCAAAAACGTATGGCGCCGGCCGCACCGCGGTGCGCGCTGTGGACGACGCCAGTTTCAAGATCATGCCCGGGGAGATCGTGCTGGTGATGGGCCCTTCGGGCAGCGGCAAGACCACTTTGTTAAGCATGGCGGGCCTACTCCTGAAGCCTTCGGAAGGGAAGATCGCCATAGCCGGAGAGGAGATCAATGGCAAGAGCCAGCGCGCCCTGGCCGACCTGCGGCTGCATAAAGTTGGGTTTATCTTCCAGGCATACAACCTGCTGGCGGCTTTGAACGCCGCAGAAAACGTTGAATTGGTTTTGAACCTGGCCGGCACCCGCGGACGCGCCGCCTCTAAAAGGGCGGGCCAATTGCTGGACACTCTGGGTCTGGCGCGGCGCACCAAGCACTTGCCCGCCGATCTCTCCGGCGGCGAGCAGCAGCGGGTGGCGATCGCCCGCGCCTTGGCCAATGACCCGCCCCTGATCCTGGCGGACGAGCCTACCGGCAACCTGGATACTAAAACCGGCCAGGAGGTCATGGATCTCTTTTGCCATGGCCTGGGCCGGGAGGAAGGCCGCGCCATGGTCATCGTTACTCACAACCCGCGCTTTGAACAAATCGCTGACCGGATTCTGTGGTTAGAGGACGGCCACCTGGGAGACGCCAACGGGCGGACTCACGACTAAGCTCACATGGGTTTGAAAATTACTTTTCTGGGGGCAGCGGGGACCGTCACAGGTTCTCGATATCTGCTGGCGGTTAACCAGTCTAAATACCTGGTGGATTGCGGCTTGTTTCAGGGATCCCGAAAGCTAAAAGAATTAAATTGGTCGAATTTCGCGGTTTCGCCCGCGGAAATCAAGGGCGTTTTTCTGACCCATGCCCATATTGACCATGTGGGATTATTGCCGCGCCTGGTGCATCAAGGTTTTCAAGGCCCGGTTTATGCCACCGAAGCCACGTGTGCCTTGCTCAATTTAGCACTACCGGATTCAGCCCATTTGCAGGAACAAGAGGCCATTTATGCCAACAAAAAAGGGTACAGTCGCCACAAGCCCGCCTTGCCCCTCTACACAGCGGCAGACGCCCAAAATGTTTTAGCGCTGCTCCAGCCTGTCCGCTTTTATCAAGCGCTCAAAACCGCTGATCTCGAAATTACCTGGCATCCCGCCGGCCATATCCTCGGCTCGGCCATTCTGGAGCTCCAAGTCCCCTCCAACAATAAGTTAGTACGGATCGTTTTCTCGGGTGACCTGGGCCGCTTTGACGATGAGATCATGAAGCCGCCTTCCTTGCTTGAGCAGGCAGATGTACTCATCGTCGAATCCACTTATGGGAACCGGAAACATGATGCCGGGTCTATTGAGGGGAGTTTGGCCAATGAAATTGACTATATCGTGCAGCGCGAAGGAGTATTACTCATCCCCGCCTTTGCTGCAGGTCGCACTCAACAAGTCCTGTATTACATCCGAAAGTTGCAAGACCAAAAGCGGATTCCCGATCTTCCGGTGTTTATCGATAGCCCAATGGCGGTGGATGCCAGCCAGATTTACTGCAAATATGGAGACGACCACAACCTCGACGTGAACTTGCTTATGGATGAGAACAACTGCCCCTTGCGCTGCCGCCAGACGAATTTTATTCGGGATGTCGAAGCCTCTAAAATCCTCAACACCCGGCCGGGGCCTGCCATCATTATCTCGGCCAGCGGGATGTTGTCTGGTGGCCGCATCTTGCATCACTTAAAATGGCGCTTACCCGACAAACGCAATTCGGTGCTGTTCGTCGGTTACCAGGCCGAGGGGACCCGCGGCCGGCGACTGCTGGATGGAGCCGCTCGCATCCGCATTCACGGGGAGGAGGTCCCGGTGCGCGCCCGTGTCGCCCAGGTTCAGGCGCTTTCGGGGCATGCGGATCAAACCGAGCTTCTACGTTGGCTGTCAGGATTTTTGAAACCGCCGGCGAGATCCTTCATAACACATGGAGAGACAGAGTCAAGTGGGGAGCTGCAAGTCCAGATTGCAAAACGACTTGGTTGGCAAGCAACCATCCCTGCCCGGGGTGAGATTTTCGAAATCTGAGCTGCTTCTAACAGGCCTCACTGGATAAACTGGTTTTTTAAACCAGTTCACCCCATTGTTTTCTGCTGCCATTCGCGCTAGTTCCAGACATAAGCACCTTAATTATCGAACGAGCGACATAAGCAAAAACGCCTATGAAAGATGCGCCCCCTGGCGCATGACCGTCCCAACCGCGTCAGTTATCCTCACCATAATTCTGGTTGTCAAGGAATGTCAATATGTCTACTCGAAAAAGGATAGTTCTCCCTGTCGGTTTCGGATTGCTGGGTGCCCTCTTCCCTACGGCCGTTTACTTTGGGATCGTCTCCTGGGCCGAAAGCCCGCAACATGCGATTGACCTGTTCTGGCAGGACCGCTGGATCGTCATCCCCCTGATCCTGGGTTTCGGGATCCAGGTCGCCCTGTATGTCATTCTCAAGAAAGGGTTGTTCCTTCCCGTGGGCTCCATGGGCGCTTCCGGCGCCATGACAGGCGCTGGCGGCGCCACCAGCACCATGGCCATGGTGGCTTGTTGCGCCCACCACGTCACCGATGTCCTGCCCATCCTGGGGCTGACCGCCGCGGCGACGTTTCTGGCTGAATACCAACAGGCTTTTATGCTGCTTGGATTGGGGACCACTGTTCTTGGCATCCTCGTAATGTTGGTGATCT
>DATBWP010000214.1:0-8274 GCA_036514735.1 Anaerolineales bacterium | reverse complement strand
CTCACCATCGCCACCGGGCGGCCGGTGATCTACGAATACACGCGGGAAGAGGAATTCATCGCCGCTCGTTCGCGCCACCCGATGCGCGTGCGCATGAAAACTGGCGTCAAGAAAGATGGCACCATCACCGCCAACGCCATGTACGCCCTCAGCGACACCGGCGCCTATGGCTGCCACGCGCTCACCGTGGCCGGCAACACCGGCCACAAGTCCATGGCGCTCTACGTAGGCGATGGGGCTTATCGCCTCAAGCCCAACATTCAATTCATTACTGATGTGGTCTACACCAATACGCCGCCTTCTGGCGCCTTCCGCGGCTATGGGGTGCCGCAAGGTTTCTGGCCGGTGGAACGCCACATGGAGCGCATCGCCCGCGCCCTGGGGCTGGACCCCATCGAGTTCCGCCTGAAGAACGCGCTGCGCCAGGGGGAGCTGCAGCCTTTCAGCACCGCCTGGAGCGAAGGCCGCGAACCCAGCCCGGAAACTATCATGACCAACGGGCTGGAGGAATGCGTACGCCAGGGCCGCGCCGCCATCGGTTGGGACCAGAAATTTGGCCAAGCCGCCTGGCACGAAGTGCCAGGAGCGGCACATTTGCGCAAGGGCATCGGCATCGCCATGGTGATGCAGGGTACCGCCATCCCTTATCTCGATATGGGCGGCGCCAGCATCAAGATGAATGAGGATGGCTCCTTCAATTTACTGATCGGCGCCACCGATCTGGGCACCGGCTCAGACACGGTGCTGGCCCAGATGGCCGCCGAGGTGCTCGGCACCTCGCTGGATAACCTGATCGTCTATTCCTCCGACACGGACTTCACGCCTTTCGATAAAGGGGCTTACGCCTCCAGCACCACCTACATTTCCGGGGCGGCGGTGGTGAACGCCGCTGACAAGGTGGCCGAGCGTATCCGCAGCCGCGCCGCGCACATGCTTAACAAGCGCGGCGGCGGACCCGAGGTGAACCCGGGCGAGATCCATTTGGAGGATGCCCGCGCCATGGCGCTCGATGGGCGTTCGGTGACCTTTGCGGAGATCGGCCACGATTCGCTGCACCATGAACAGCAGGAACAGATCATGGGCGTCGGCTCTTACGTTTCCCCGGTAGCCCCGCCGCCGTTCGCCGCCCAGTTCGCCGAAGTCACCGTGGATATCGAGACTGGCATGGTAGTGGTGGACAAGCTGGTCATGGCCGTAGACTCCGGCATCATCGTCAACCCGCTCACCGCCTCCGGCCAGATCGAAGGCGGCATGACCCAGGCGCTGGGTTACGCCGTGTGTGAGGAGATGCTTTACGACGGGCAGGGCAGGGCGCGCGAACGCGGTTTACGTGACTACCACATCTTTGCCGCCCACGAGATGCCCGACCTGGAGACCATCTTCGTGGAGACCTTCGAGCCCTCGCATCCCTTCGGGGTCAAAGCCGTCGCCGAGATCCCCATGGACGGCGTGGCGCCCGCCGTCGGCAACGCCATCCTGGATGCCTGCGGCGCTGACTTGGCAGAAAACCCGGCCACGCCGGAGCGCGTCTGGCGGGCGATGGAAGATCAGACTAGTATGGCATAGCTCTGCAGGAGGAAACATGGCGGGCGAATCAAGAAACGCGGACCTTAAGTTAAAAATCGACATGCAGGTAGCTGCAGAAAAGCTAGAGCTAGTTAAAAATATCGCGGCAATCGCAAATTCGGGGGGCGGCAAGATTATTATCGGAAAGAACGAGAAAGTGTCCCCTGGAATAAGCGAAGCTGAAACAAAGCAATTAGATAGTGCGCGCGTCGCGGACTTAGTAACAAAATATATCAAACCTTCTCAAGTACATGTTGGTCATGCACTGAAAAGCGTCCAAAGGGGGAGATTTTTGTTGACGCTTGTTATTTCTCGGGTAACGTACCCAGTGGTTTTCTCTAAACAAGGGTTTGATCCCATAGCTAATAGACCAGTCTTCAATGTTGGGGATGTTTGGATACGACATTCGTCGAAAACCGAACCAATTGAGCATGAGGATTTACGGCTGTGGATTGAGGCTGCCAAGGTCTCGGCAATAAATCAAATGAAGGACAGGTTACGTTTCATAACAGAAGCCCCAGAGGATGCAGACATCAAGGCTGTAACACGGTCTGGTAAACCAATAAGCTCACCTGGGGGATTTTTAGAAAATGAAAGTAATCTCCGATTGCTAAATAAGGATCACTTAATAGAACCCTTCTACCTAAATTGGCTCTTTTTACATCGAGCTAACTTAAAGGTAAACAAAAAGGAATTAGCTTTACTGGTTGCTAGTTCGTTAAGAAGAAATTCGACCCTATATTGGTGGTTAGTCGAAGCCGATGAGTTCCCAAAGTTAATTAAAGACGAGTTATTTGCGGCTGTAATAGCCGGAGATAGGGATAAATCTGATGCGGCTAAAAGCATTATTGATGTTGGCTCGGTTTACTTAAATAGTCGAGATATGGGGAGACTAGTCCGCGCATTATCCGATAGCAATTATTCACACTTTAAGCGCGCTGCAAGGTCGTGGAGGGGCAAAGCACAACAAAAGAAGAGGTTGAGAAAAAGATGCATTACTGCCAAAACACGTTCAGGTGGAACCCTTAATACCCAAAAGTTGCCTGAATTGCTCGCACAGGCCGATTTGTTGGCTGGAGAAATTCTCGATCAGAAGAGTAATCTGTTAGCACGCAAATTATCTGAAGTAAACTTTGTGATTTGGAGTAAAAGAACAAAACGAATTTAGGAGATCCCATGTCTGCTTATCCCTCAGTAATCCCTATGATCGCTTACGAAGATTGCGCCGCGGCTATCAACTGGCTCGAGATAGCCTTCGGGTTCCGCGAACAAAAAGAGGCGCGCTACACCGAAAAGGACGGAACCATCACCCACGCCGAGATGCAAGTTGGCGATGGGCTGATCATGCTGGCTACACCCACGCCGGATTACGAGTCGCCTATGCACCACCGTGAGCATTGTGCAGAAGCCAAAGAATGGTCAAGCGTGCCCTATGTCATCGATGGGGTAATGGTCTATTTAGATGATGTTGAGCAGCAATTTGCAGTTGCGAAAAAGGCTGGCGCTCGCATGCTTTCGGAACTAGAGCGATCCGAGCATGGCATGCGCTACCGGGTCGAGGACCTGGAAGGCCACCGCTGGATGTTTGTGCAGCGCTGATAACTCCCTCTGTTCCTCAGCCTCCAGGGCTTTCTGATCTTCTGATGACTGAGGCAGACCCAAGGAGCACTTTCGTGCTAAGAAAAATATTCAAAACAGGTAATAGCCTGGTGGTTTCACTTCCCAGAGATATGCTTGAACATCTGGGTATTGCAGTTGGTGCAGACGTTTCGGTGGAATTGGATAGCTCGAAATCAGCGATCATTATTCGGCCCACTCATCCTGCCTTGGCCGAATGTTTGGATATAGACTTTGTGCGCCAGGTCAACGATTTCATAAAAGAATACCGCCCCGCGCTCGAGGCGCTGGCCCATAAGTGACCTACCTTACTGCCACGCAAGTACTCTTTTTAAATGCGCGCAATCATTGCCTGCTTGCCATAACCTTCTCGTTCGCCCTCCTGCTTTCTGCCTGCAGCGTCCCCATTAGCACATCCCCAAGTGCGACCCTAACACTCGCTGCAACGAAAACTTCGCAGGCTCCGGCGGTTACTGCCACCGCCAGCCAGCAACCGACCCGGGAAATCCCCGCCCAGTTTGCCGGCCCCACCGCCACCCAGCCGGCGGATCCCCTGGTTACTCCAGCGCCCGGTTTCTGGATCTGGAATCCACACCAATCCAACGCATATCTGCAATACGAACCGGAGGACTGGGATCTGATCGTTGGCGGGGATCCCAAGCCCTTCGTATTCGAGGGATTCCAGGGCCTCTTCCACAAGGACATGAATAGTTGCATCTTGTCTCTGGCGGGCGGCGGGAATGCGCCGTTCACCTGGCAAAACCGGCCGGAGATCATCACCCTGGCCGGTCTTGAAGTTCACAAGGATGTTTACCGCAATGCTACCGATGTCAGGGTCATGATCCTGTATGCCTTCCCCGCAGGCGATTTCCAGTGGACTTTCCTGCTCGGCACCGCCAGTCTCGATGTGACCGAGGCTTGCATGAAGGCCGCCGAACAGGTGCTGGATACGCTGGTTATTTTTCCCTAATAACCCGAGACATTTTCCAGATCTCGAGATGTCTGAACGGCTCTCAGTTATCATTACCCCATGTCTATCCTTCGCTCCACTCAGGACAGCGTCTTCTCCCGCCTGGCGGATCTACAGGCAGCCGGCCAACCGGCGGCCCTGTGCACCGTCACGCATACCAGCGGCTCCGTGCCGCGGCAGGCGGGGGCAAAGATGCTGGTATTCCCGGATGGGCGCACCGAGGACACGATCGGTGGAGGTGAGATGGAAGCCCGCGTGGTGGCCGAGGCGCTGGCCGCCCTCGCCGACGGCCGGCCGCGCACTCTGCAATATTCCCTCACCGACCCAAACCGAGGCGACCCCGGCCTGTGTGGCGGCACTGTGGAGGTCTTCGTGGAACCCATCTTGCCTCAAGCGACCCTGCTCATCATCGGCGCCGGCCATGTGGGCCGCGCCCTGGCGCAGGTGGCCCAGTTCCTGGGATACCGCGTCCTGCTCAGCGACGATCGCCCGGAACTGTGCAACGCCGCTAATGTCCCGCATGCCCAGGCTTTCTATCCGGTTCCTATGAGCGAACTTCCCGGCCAGGTATCCATCGATCATCAAACCTATATTGCCCTCACTACCCGCAACGCCGAGATCGATATCAAAGGTTTGCCGGCGCTGCTGGATAGCCCTGCCGCCTACATCGGGGTCATCGGCTCCCGCCGGCGCTGGGCCGAAGCCCGCAACCAGATGGAGGCCGCCGGCGTGCCGAAGGCAAAGCTCGACCGGGTCAGTTCGCCGATAGGTCTGGAACTCCACGCCGAGACTCCTGAGGAGATCGCCCTTTCGATTATGGCGGAGATCATAATGATTCGGCGCGGCGGCAATGGGAAACAAATGAGTGCATAATTCCAAAAGACCGAAATGCTGGAAGGAGTCATAGACATGTGGTTGCAGCTTCGAAACCTCCAAGGAAAGACCCTCAGAACATTAGATAGAAGATATCCCTTTGATGTCGTGGATGTGACGCCGACTCAGGTCATTCTGAAACTACACAGGACAAGGAAGCAGAGAAGGATCCTCAAAGATGAGATTGTAGATTCTTTCGGAGAGTTGAAAAGGCAAGGTAAAATCAGCCGAGCGAAAATCGAGGATAATTATTCACCTAGGAATCCTGCCTATGTGGCAGCACTTCTCTCCCATCTGGAGGGCGTTACATATACAATTAAACCCATTGTGCTAAGAATCGGATGAACTCCATTTGGAAAAGAAGGCAGGTTCAGCCATTTCATTGAGCCAAACGTCATATGTGCTTATAATTCACTTTTGGTTCTGAAATCAGAAATCACAAATCAGAGATCAGCAATATCCTATGTGGTCCCACTACCTTACCGCCGCCACCGTTGACCAAGCCCTTGCCGCGCTGGCCCAGTACGGCCCCTCCGCCCGTATCGTCGCCGGGGCCACCGACCTCATCCTGGAGATCGAGCTAGGTGTGCGCAAGGGGATCGACACCCTTATCGATGTCACCCGCATCCCCGGCCTGGACCAGATCAGTCTGGATGCAGACGGCATCATCCACATCGGCCCGCTGGTCACCCATAATGACTGCGCCGGTTCTGCCTTGCTGCGCAAACGGGCCTTGCCGTTAGCCCAGGCATCCTACGAGGTCGGCGCTCCGCAGATCCGCAATCGCAGCACAGTTGCCGGCAACTTGATCACCGCCTCGCCGGCCAACGACACCATCCCGCCGCTGCTGGCCCTGGGCGCCAGCGTTGTGTTGCGCTCAACCCGCGGCCAGCGCAGCGTGCCCTTGGCTGAGTTCTACACCGGCGTGCGCAAAACAGTCATGCAGCCCGATGAGATGTTGGTGGATCTTCACTTCCCGGCCATGAAACCCAAGAAAGCACGCGGCGCGTTTATGCGCATCACGCTGCGGCGCGCCCAGGCCATCTCGGTGGTTAACGCCGCCGCTATCCTGCGTTTCTCCGGCGAGAAGATTAAAAGCGCGGTGATCACCCTGGGCGCCGTGGCGCCAGTCGTCGTCCACGCCAGGGAGGCTGAAGCCTTCTTGGCTGGCAAGAAACTTACCAATAAAAATATCCAGCAGGCTGCTGAACTGGCCATGCAAGCTGCAACACCTATCGATGACATTCGCAGCTCGGCGGCCTATCGCAGGGAAATGGTGAAGGTCGTGGTGAGCCGCGTGCTCAGTGATCTGGCCGCCAAGGCGCAGCCCCAACGCATCCCCAAGAACCCCATCATGTTAAAGTCGCCCAAACCAACCAGGGGTTCTGCTAGTAAATCGAATGGACAATTGATCGATCATTCGGTCATTGAAACCACCATTAACGGCAAAGCCTATTCCTTCTCCACCGGACTCGACAAGACCCTGCTGCGTCTCCTGCGTGAGGAAGCTCTGCTCATCGGCACCAAAGAAGGCTGCGCCGAAGGCGAGTGCGGCGCTTGCACCGTGATCCTGGATGGCAAGGCGGTGATGAGTTGCCTGGTGCCGGCGCCCCGCGCTCACGGCGCTCACATCCTGACGATCGAAGGTCTGTCGCGCAACGAGCGCCTCCATCCGCTGCAGAAAGCCTTCATTGACGATGCCGCGGTGCAATGCGGTTACTGCACGCCTGGCTTCATTATGTCAGCTGCCCAGCTGCTGCAGGAACGCAGCCACCCCACCCGCGAAGAAGCCCGCCATGCCATCGCCGGCAATTTGTGTCGCTGCACCGGTTATTACAAGATCCTTGACGCCATCCAGCACGCCTCCAAGGTTGCCGCCAAGCCATGAGTTCCAAGACTGACCAACGCCGCGTCCCCAAGCTCCACCCCATTTGGAACGGGATTGGCTGCCTCATGCTGGTCTTGATCCCCGCCATCTCCTGGGGTTTGGCAGATGGGTTAACCGCCTATGCGCTGGTTGAGTTCCCCGAATTAGCGCGGAATTTGGCGCAAAGTGGGGCTGATTCTGATCTTTACTTTAAGATCGGCGTTACCTTGGTTTTAAGCATTTTGCTTTATTTGCTTTTCGCCATCTTGGTTTCCCTGCTTTACCTGCTGCTGGGTGGCCGGCAGAACGCCGAAATTGCCGATCGTGTTGGATTAGAAAAACGGAGATAGAGGCAATGACCACGGCAATTGGCCGTTCCCTGCCGCGCATCGATGCGCTGGGCAAAGTAACCGGGCAGACTCTCTATCCCGGCGATATCAACAAGCCTGACCAGGCCTATGCCAAGGTGCTCTTCGCCGGGCGGCCGCATGCCCGCATCCGCTCGATTGACACCAGCCAGGCCGAGGCGCTGGATGGCGTGATCGCCGTCTTCACCGCCAAAGATGTGCCCGTCAATGAATACGGCCTGATCATGCCTGACCAACCCGTGCTCTGTGGTCCCGGTTCCGCCAAACCGAATGCGGACCGCGTGCGTTTCGTCGGCGACCAGGTTGCTTTTATCGTCGCCGAGACAGAGGCCATTGCCGCCAAGGCGCGCGCTTTGATCAAGGTGGATTATGAGGACCTTCCCGTGCTTACCGATCCTCTGGCGGCGCGGCAGCCCGCTGCCCCCCTTCTGCATCCGGACAAGGATTCCAACGTCTTTTGCCATTACAAGATCCGCCACGGGGATGTGCAGGCGGGCTTTGCGAAGGCCGATGTCATCATTGAAAGTGAATATCGAACGCCAGCCCAGGAGCATGCTTACTTGGCGCCTGAAGCCGGCCTGGGCTATATAGACGAAGAAGGTCGCGTCACCATCGAGGTGGCTGGCCAGTGGGCCCATGAGGAACGCGAGGGCATCGCCCATGCCCTGGGTCTGCCGGAGGAGCGCGTGCGCGTAATCCACCCGGCCATTGGCGGCGCTTTTGGAGGCCGTGAAGACATTTCTATCCAGATTGTGTTGGGCTTGGCCGCCTTGCGCTTGCAAGAGCGCGGCATTTTGCGCCCGGTCAAGATCATCTGGAGTCGGGCTGAGTCGATCATTGGGCATCATAAGCGCCATCCCTACATCATCCGTTCCAAGTGGGGCGCGACCAAGAATGGCAAAGTGATTGCCGCCGAAACTGAAGTAATTGCGGATGGCGGCGCCTATGCCTATACCTCCACCAAGGTGTTGGGCAATGCAACGCTGATGTGCAGCGGCCCCTATGTGATCCCC
>DATBWP010000213.1:0-9775 GCA_036514735.1 Anaerolineales bacterium | reverse complement strand
AAGGCCAGCCGCCATACGGTTATTCAGGGGGAGAGTACTTGGTCAGGTCGACTACGCCGATGAAGGGCAAATTGCGATAATACTCGTCAAGATCCAGGCCATAACCGAATACGAATTTGGCGGGGATCTGGAATCCGGTGTAATGGATGGGGACTTTGGCTTTGCGCGCTTCGGCCTTATCCAACAACGTGCATACCTGCAAGCTGGCAGGCTGGCGCGACTCGAGCAGCGCCAGCACCGAAGCAATGGTATTGCCGCTGTCAACGATATCCTCCACCAACAGCACATGGCGGCCTTTGATATCCATACTCAGGTCCATGTTGATACGCACCTGCCCGCTGGACTCGCGGGCACCGGCCCCATAGGACGATACTGCCATGAAGTCCACCGCATGCGGCACGCTGAGTTGGCGCATTAAGTCGGTGAGGAACATGATGCCACCGCGTAAAATGCAGATCAGCAGCAGTTCCTTGCCCTGGTAGTCTCGGCTGATCTGCGCACCCAGTTCAGCGATGCGTTTCTGCAGGTCCTGCTCGGTGATCAGGACCTCGGCCAGAAACTTTTCGTAAGGGGGGGGGATTTGCATAGTCAAGCCGGCACTTCGTGATGCACTCGGCAGCGGGCTTCGTACAATTCCGCCGCGCCCACGATGACCACTGGGTCGTTGTAGTTGGCCGGCTTGCCGTTCACCAGGCGCTGCGTGCGTGAGGCGTCGTTGCCGCACACCATGCAGATGGCGTGCAGTTTGTCCACCGTCTCCGCCTGGGCAATCAGCGTAGGCATGAAGCCGAAAGGTTCGCCGCGAAAATCGGTATCCAGGCCGGCAACGATCACGCGCAATCCAATATCCGCCAAATAGTTGACGATGGAAACGATCTCCGCGTCCAGGAACTGGGTTTCATCAATAGCCACCACGGTGGTATCGGGTTCCAGGTTGGCACGAATGTCGGCGGCTTTCTCGACCGGCACCGCGTCGAATTCAGAGCCGGCATGCGAAGTCACCTTGGCTTCCGCGTAGCGGTTATCGATTTTGGGCTTGAACACCTGGACCTTTTGCTTGGCGATCTTGGCGCGGCGCAGGCGGCGGATGAGTTCGTCAGTTTTCCCGCAGAACATGGAACCGGTGATGACTTCCAACGAACCACTTTTAGATTCCATATGACCTCGGCCTGGGCTGGTAATGGGTGTAGTTTACATGATGTCTTTAGGCTTATCAACCGCAGAGAGAACAGAAAACAAAAAGCGCACCGAAACGGTGCGCTTGGTTTGTTTTCTCACCACACTTTAGCCGGCGGCCTCTTTTTCGGCTTCCGCTTCGGGCAGGGTGTACCCCAGGCGGCGTAAAGCCTTCTTGGTGTCGGCCAACGCTTTAGCGCCCACGCCTTCGATGGCCAGCACGGCGTCGTCGCCTTGAGCCAGCCGCTCCATGAACTGGCCGGCATTCTCGATGCCAGCCTTCTTAAAGGCTTCTACGGCTCGCTTGGATAGATCCAACTCGGCCAGGGGGCGGGCAGGAGAAGTCTGGGCCGAAGCCTTTTCCTCCTCTTTCTGCTTAAACTGAGTGCGGACTTCCAGCCGCTTGTAGAAGCGGTCAACCTGGCCTTCAGTGTCCACAATGCGCTGCACGCCGGTATAGAATGGGTGGCAGTTGGAGCAAATGTCCACGTGGATCTCAGGCTTAGTGGAACCGGTCGTCCAGGTGTTGCCGCAAGCGCAGATCACCTTGGCTTCCGGATAGTACTTCGGATGAATTTTTTGCTTCATATTCTAAATCCTCTCAACCGCGCAGCTCACTAAGGCAGCGCCTTCAATTTATATTGATTGCTGGCCCGGCTGTACGCTAACGCGCTTCTGGCCGCCCGCTATGGTTTCGTAGATCACCTGGCCATCCGCGGTGGCAAAGATGGTGTAATCCTTGCCGAGCCCCACGTTGCGGCCCGGGCGGATGCGGGTACCTTTTTGGCGCACCAGGATGCTGCCGGCGCGCACCGTCTGCCCGGCGTATACCTTCACGCCCAGGCGCTGGGCATTGCTGTCTCTTCCGTTGCGGCTAGAGCCGCCACCCTTTTTATGTGCCATACTTCCTCATTTCACCTGTTTGCTATGATAGCAGTTTTACTTTTTCTTTGGCTTGGCTTTGCGCGTCGCCGGTTTTTTAGCCGCTGGTTTCTTCTTCGGCGGGGCTGCCGGTTTCTTGGCTGCCTGCTTTTTGGCGCTGGCTGCCGCTTTGGCCGCCGTAGGTTTGGCTGCGGTTGGCTTGCGCCGCGCCTCAGGCTTTTCGGCTTTGGGTTCAGCCGCGGGGGCGGCCTGCTTGGCTGCCTCGCTGCGTGTCAGGCCTTTCACCTCGATGCTGTCGATCTGCAGGCGGGTATATTTCTGGCGATGGCCGGTCTTGACCCGATAACGGATCTTGGGCTTGTACTTGAACACCGTCACCTTGGGACCCTGGTCCTGTGCCACTACCGTGGCGGCCACGCTGGCATCGCTGAGGGTCGGGGTGCCAACCAGCACCTTGTCTCCATCGGATACTAAAAGGACTTCGGTCAGGTCCACTTTCTTCCCGACTTCCATCTCCAACAGGTCGACTTCGATCGTTTGGCCTTCGACGGCTTTGTATTGCTTGCCGCCTTTTTGAATGATTGCATAACGCATGAGTTTTTCTCCATCAACCCGATATAGGCCGGGTGGTTTCCACGAAAAAAGCGCCCCAGCAACGCTCGCCGGGGCAAAGCGGGTCATATTATACGAGAGAGAGTGGACACCTGTCAACCGCAGCTATGGGATACCGGAAAGCCGAGGTTTCATGAAATCTCCAATTCACCTAACTTGCCCTCAGAAAGTCACTCGCGAAGAATTGGCTCAAGGGCGTAACGGCGCAGGAACTCGTCTGTCGACATCCAAATTTCACTGCGGCGCAGGAGCAGTGGGGAGCGGTGGCGCGTGCTTGCCGCGTTGAACGTCCATATGAGTAACCAGGTGTAGAAGTTCTCCCAAAATTCCCCGAATTTCCCCAAAGGATTATGGTAAGGGAAAACGGTGAAACCCAGCCTGCGCATTAGGCTTACTCCTCCCGAAGGAATGTCAGGAAGAAGCATAGCGGTAGCCCCGCCTATTGCCTTAATTTCCTGTATGCGTGGATGACCCCGAAGATGGGCAGCCACAGCTCGAAACGAGGCTATTGACATGCGCTGGACTTTCAACGCCCAGGCGAAATCCGGACCCTTATCAGAGAAGGGTGGCATATGTTCGTTCCACATATGCAATTCCATTACCAACGCCCCTGCAGGTATTTCCCCATCAGGTAAAACCAGGCTGTAAGGGACTTGTGTTTGCCGCAAGCGTAAAAGGCAGGTAGGCGAGGTATTGAACTCGTACACTCCCTGAAGGAGGCGAAACAAACGATCAATACCGCGTACAAAGAAACGCATGGAAAGGGGCGGCGCTCGTCTGGTGGTTAGCGCCGGGTGAAGGGCCAGAAATCCAGCCAAGCGTTGATTGCGGCCGGTTTTGCCGGCTGCATTCGCCCGTGGTCCACCAGGACGAACTCCTCTCCGCGCCAGGTCACTCGATTGCCAAAGAAACCAACCAACCAGACCAATGAACTCAACATATCTCGGATCGGCAGCCAAATCAGCCAGCGCCTGGTATTCCAATCCTGTGAGCAACTGGTGGCCAACCAGGCAACTGCCCAGCGCACAGATAAGGAAATAAACATAGCCTGCCAGGCAACGATGGAGAAATCAGAAAAAATTAGCCAACTTACTGAAAGCGGAGTGCTGAAACTGAGCAGCAAGCCCGGATATTCAAGCGGCCGGCTGACTCGGTTGCAGCGCGCCCAGCGAATCTCGCGCTGCCATTGCTCGTGAAAGGTTGTGGCGCCCAAGATGCTGGTCACAACGTAATCGGATAAATGCACGCGCCGCCCCAGGGCAGCGATCCGCGCTCCCAACTGATAATCATCCGCCAGGTAATCGGCAATCGCTGCGAAGCCGCCAATGCGCTCCAGATCGCTGCGCCGCAGTGCCGCCGTGGCGCCCATCGCAAAACGCATGTCTAAAAAGCCACGCCCGGCCAGCATCATGGGCAAGAAGGTGGCGCCCATATGCAGCGCTTCGAGTCGCGCGGTGAAGTTAAGCGCCAGGTCGCCCTGGTAAGGACAAGTAACCAATCCGACACGCTCGTCAGCCAGGGGCGCGACGACACGTCTTAGATAGTCGGGGGTTACCCGCATGTCGCTGTCGCTGGCCACTAGCACCTCGTGGTGCGCCGCTGCCGCCAGGCCGTGCAGCAGGCTGGCTTTGCGGTTCGCCCCAAATGGTTCGATGACAAGAAGGCGAATAGGGCAACTAGGGTTCTCGCGCTTCAAGCGCTCCACAATTGGGACGACCGGGTCTGCGCGGTCAGCCACCCCGAAGATCACCTCGAAATGCGGGTAATCCTGACGGCAGAAACTGGCAAAATTCTCATAAGCCTGAACGTCCACCCCCTTGATCGGCTTCAGGATGGACACAGGCGGGGTAAATCCAGGCGCCCTTGGCTTCGTGGTCGGCTGAAAGAAGCTGTGCACCAAATACAGGGCAACCAGCCAAAACAACCAACTGCAAATGATGAACACAAGTAGCAAAGTTTGTAACATTGTATGACACCTTATAGTCCAATTTAGCGGCCAGGCGAAGTGGCAAATGAACCTTTACTTTCAGCATACAACGCCGGGTAGGTGGTCAATTTGAGGCCGCGTTCTAGGCTCACCTTGCGCACGCTTGGGCTAAGCAGGGTCGCCAGGTCGCCCGGGTTGGGCCCCAGGTACTCGCCGTCGGCATCCACCGTCGGGTGAAAAAATAGCTCCGCCGTAGGAACGTTGAGCCGGAGCAACAGCCCCTTCACGTACTGCTCGTGCATGCTGCCAGTTTGCATCAAGCCATATACCCGCTGCGTAGTGATCAGGCGATGGCCTCGCATGCGGCCCCGGCACCAGCGGCTAAGCAGCCCGAAGACAATCGCCCACATGACTTTTGTCACTATCCTCTCCTGGTCATAGCGTAAAGCCAATCGCAGGTCATCCCGCGTCACGCGCAGACCCCTGGCGCCATACTTCTCTGCCAGCGGCAGCAGCAAGCGGAATACAGTTGGGTGCAAATGCATATGCAGGTGGCCGTCCACATGGGATAGCGGCAAGCCGGTGGCCGCAAAGCGCTCGAACTGGGCATTCATCTCCAACGCCAGCTCTCGCCGTGCCTCGCGACTGAACGCGTAGCGCAGACTAAGTCGCCACAAGTCCTTGGAAAAGAAGCCCTGATGGTCGACCAGATGAGGGATCGCAAGTGGAGGTAAACCCGAGCGGCCATGCGTCACGATAAGATGCAGCCCAACGGCCAGCGCCGGCGTAGCGCGCGCTAACGCTACAGCCTCCTCGAAGGCGTCCCCGCTTACCATCAGGCTGGCGCTGGTGAGCACCCCCTCACGATGGGCAAGCATCACCGCCCGGTTGATGGCGCTTGAGCGGCCAAAATCATCAGCGTTTAGAATGATTTGCATCGACCACCCCAGGTTCCAAAGTATTGTAAACCCGCAAAAAAAGCGGGGTGAATTTCCTCCCCAATGGTTGAAGTAAAATGCTGGGGGCATCTGCCCCTGCCGAAAGGGGACTTTGCCCCATGACGCTACCTCCACAATTGCGTAAGATTGACGGGATAAGCAAGCGCTCATAAGGAGTCGCCACATGGCCAAAAATTGGGTTTATGCATTTAACGAAGTAGCAGCAGCTGAAAAAACAGTCGGGGGCAACTGGGACGATGTGCGTGCCCTGTTGGGTGGCAAAGGCGCCAACCTGGCGGATATGACCCGCCTGGGCATCCCCGTTCCCCCCGGTTTCATCGTCACCACCGAAGCCTGCAACGCCTATCAGCAAGATCAAGCCTTCCCCAAAGATACGTGGGACCAGGTGCTAACCCACATCAAGCGCGTCGAAGCCGCCACCGGTCGCGTCTTCGGTGGCGCCAAGAATCCCTTATTAGTATCCTGCCGCTCAGGCGCCAAATTCTCCATGCCGGGCATGATGGATACCGTGCTCAACATCGGCCTGAACGACGAAACCGTGCAGGGCATGATCGCCCTCACCGGCGATGAGCGCGTGGTCTACGATTTGTATCGCCGCCTATTGCAAATGTTCGGCTCCGTAGTATTGGGCATTGCCGACGAGCCCTTCGAAGATCTTATTGAAGCCCAAAAGAAAAAGCGCAACGTAATGCTTGATGTGGAATTGAGCGCAGCGGATTGGAAAGAACTCTGCGTGCTGTTCAAGCAATTGGTGGAACAAGAATATGGGGCTCCCTTCCCGCAAGACCCCTATGAACAACTGAAGATGGCTGCAGAAGCCGTGTTCAAATCCTGGAACGGCAAGCGCGCCGTGGATTATCGCAATGCCGCCGGCATCTCCCACACTCTGGGGACTGCGGTCAACGTGCAAACCATGGTCTTCGGCAACATGGGCGAAACCTCGGGAACCGGGGTCGCCTTCACCCGCGATCCGGCTACCGGCGAGCGCAAGCTCTATGGCGACTACCTGACCAACGCCCAGGGTGAAGACGTGGTGGCTGGCATTCGCAACACCAAACCCATTGCCGAATTGGAAAAGGAATTTCCCGAAAGCTATTCCGAATTTATCGACATTTGCGCCAAGTTGGAAAACCACTACAAGGACCTGCAGGATGTGGAGTTCACCATCCAGCAGGGCAAGCTGTGGATGTTGCAGACCCGCTCCGGCAAGCGCACCGCCAAAGCCGCGGTGCGCGCCGCCACGGACATGGTGGACGAAGGGCTCATCACCCGTGAAGAAGCTGTGCTCCGGGTGAGCCCCGAACAGGTGGATATCCTGCTGCATCCGCAGTTCGAACCGGAAGCCGCTGCAGCCGCACGCCGGAACGGGTTGTTGTTCGCCCATGGCGTCAACGCCTCCCCTGGGGCCGCCGTGGGCCGCGTGTACTTCGACGCCACCAAAGCCGAGCGCATGGCAAAGGAAGAGCACCAGGATGTGATCATGGTGCGCCCCTTCACCCGACCGGACGATGTGCACGGCATGCTGGCAGCCAAAGGCATCCTCACCAGCGAAGGAGGCGCCACCTCGCACGCTGCGGTGGTCGCCCGCCAGTTCGGCGTACCCTGCGTGGTGGGCGCTTCGACCGTCAAGATCGATCTGGAGTCGCGCCGTATGCAGGTGAACGGCACCCAGGTGTTGGAAGGTGATTGGATTTCGGTGGACGGCACCCACGGCGACGTGTTCATTGGCAACCTGCCCACCATAGCCCCCAAGCTCGAAGAACAGCACGAACTGCTCAAGCTGCTCGGCTGGGCTGACCAGATCGCCCAAAAGGGAAACGGCCGCGGCCTGCAAGTGTGGGCCAATGCCGATTACCCGGCAGATGCGCAGCGCGCCCGCAGCTATGGCGCTCTCGGCATCGGCCTATGCCGCACCGAGCACATGTTCTTCGAACAGGTGCGCTTGCCGATCGTGCAGCAGATGATCCTGGCCGAAAGCGTGAAAGATCGCCGCGCCGCCCTGGATGAACTGCTGCCTTACCAGCAATCCGATTTTGAAGGCCTGTTCCGCGCCATGGACGGGCTGCCGGTCATCATCCGCTTGATCGATCCACCTTTGCACGAATTTTTGCCAAACATGGAAACCCTCATCGAAGAAGTGGCCACCCTGCGCGCCCTCGGAAAAAGCGAAGGCCTGAAGGAGAAGGAACAACTGCTGGCCCGTGTGCGCGCCATGCACGAAAGCAACCCGATGATGGGCATGCGCGGCGTGCGCCTTAGCATCGTGATGCCCGAGATCGTGGTCATGCAGGTGCGCGCCATCTTCCAGGCTGCGGTAGCCGTGACCAAAGCGGGCGTCAAGCCCAAACCGGAAGTCATGATCCCCCTGGTAGGTCATCTCAACGAATTGAAATTCATCCAGCCGCGCTTGGAAGGAGTGGCCAAGGATGTGATGGAAGCTGCCCAGGTGAAGATCGAATATAAATTCGGTACCATGATCGAAATCCCGCGGGCTGCACTGACCGCCGGCGAGATCGCCCAGGTGGCCGAGTTCTTTTCCTTCGGCACCAATGACCTGACCCAGATGACCTATGGGTTCAGCCGGGATGACGCCGAGGGCAACTTCCTACTGAAATACGTTGAAGAAGGCGTCCTGCCCAACAATCCCTTTCAAACCGTGGACCAGGCTGGCGTTGGCCGCTTAATGGCCATGGCGGTCGAAGAAGGCCGCAAAACCCGCCCCGAACTCGAGGTCGGCATCTGTGGTGAACACGGCGGCGATCCCGCTTCCATCGAGTTCTGCCAGCGCATCGGGCTAAACTACGTGAGCTGTTCGCCCTTCCGCGTGCCTATTGCCCGGTTGGCCGCCGCCCAGGCTACCCTGAAGAGCCAACAGGCTAAAGCAAACGGGGAACACTAAGCGCTAAATTTCTACTCATCTATCCTAAATCCAAATCAAGTACCATCTGGGCGTTCCCTGCGGGGAACGCCCTTTTTATGTCGCATCCAGCTAAACCTCCCTTTTTTCTTACCTTGATGCAGGCAGCCAGCAGCTTGTACCTGGTGCTGCTTTTTCTCTGGTTCCTGCTGCACCTCATTTTTGGAGACGGCTTAGGCTACCTGGGCTTGGCCTCGGCCGTGGCGGTCTACTTTTTCCTCCCGCTGCCCATTGTGCTCATCAGCGCGGCGAAAGCCCAGGACCGCCGCTTGCTGGCGGTTGGCCTGCTGGCCGTTGGCCTATTCGCCTGGTTGTGGGGACCCTTGTTCTTGCCGCGCATTGGCCCGGAACCGGAGGGACCCAGCTTGCGGGTATTGACTCTGAATGTATTGGGAAAAGCCGGTTATTCCGATACGATGTTGGCCAGCATCCAGGCTGCGGAAGCGGATGTCGTCTTCCTGCAGGAATTCACGCCCAACCTGGGCGCTTCGCTCAGCGCCAACTTAAGCGCCGACTTTCCTTACCAGATCCTCGATCCGCGCCTTGGCTCCAACGGCCTGGCCGTGTTCAGCCGCTTCCCCATCGAGCGCCAGGATGTGGTGATCCAGGGCAGGTGGAAAGGCGGACCGCAGGTCTTGCGCCTGAATTGGGAAGGCCAGCCAGTGACCCTGGTGAACATCCACGCCATCTCCACCGGCGGGCCTTGGCCAGGCTTGGTGCGCTACACGACCCGCGAACGACTGGAGGCGATGGCCGCCCTGGCTGAGTTCGTTGCCGGGCAAGAGGGACCAGTGATCGTGGCCGGGGACGCCAATACTACCCGGCTGAACACACCCTACAAGCTGCTCGACGCTGTGCTGGATGACGCCTGGTGGGAAGCCGGTTGGGGGCTGGGGCACACGTTTCCAGGCCACATTGAGGCTGGGGATTGGTTTACGCGGGTGAGTTTTTTTGTGATACCCCACTGGCTGGTGCGCATCGACCACGTTTTTTATTCAGCCGAATTCCAGGCAATTTCCAGCCATTTGGCTGAATTCAACGGCGGCTCCGACCACCGCGGGCTGATAACCGAGCTGGTCTGGCAAGCGGATTAAGAGGCCAGGCTGGCAGCCCACATGGTGAAGGTGGCAATGAACCAGTGGATCAGAAAAGGATAGACGAAGGAACGCGTGCGCCAGGCCACTAAGCCGAACAGAAAGCCGCCAAAAATGGTGGAGTAGGTTTCCACCGGTGGCTTGCTGAGATGCGCCAGCGCGAAGGGGACTGCCTGCAGCCAGAGCGCATGGGAGCCGAAGAGACGAG
>DATBWP010000212.1:0-2894 GCA_036514735.1 Anaerolineales bacterium | reverse complement strand
GGGTAGGCGACATGAGACTCGACCCTCACCGGGACAGAATAATGCGGGCAGGAGAACACGGTTTGCTGCAGACGTAACTGAGCGGGATACGCCATGGCAACCTCCGGGGGAAGCGTGTCATTACTCTACAACTTTTGGCCTTTTCTTTTATAGAGATAAGTCCCTCGTTTGTGGGGACGTATGTCATTCCGTTGGGCAGGCCACCCTTGCTATTCTTGTGCCATTAACGGGTCTCCAAGGGCCATTCGTCCCTATACCTTGGATGAGGCGAGCTGATGACAAAGAAAACAATTATTGTGGATGGAAATGAGGCGGTGGCATCGATTGCCTACCGCACGAATGAAGTGGTGGCGATCTATCCGATCACCCCGGCTTCGGCCATGGGCGAATATGCTGACCAGTGGGCGGCCGAAGGCAAGCCCAATGTCTGGGGAACAGTGCCGGCGGTTATCGAGATGCAAAGCGAGGGTGGGGCGGCTGGCGCAGTGCATGGCGCCCTGCAGACCGGCTCGCTAACCACCACCTTCACGGCCTCGCAGGGCTTGCTGTTGATGGTGCCAAATATGTACAAGATCGCCGGCGAGCTGACTGCCACAGTGTTCCACATCGCCGCCCGGGCCATTGCAGCCCAGGCGCTCTCTATCTTCGGCGATCACAGCGACGTGATGGCCGCCCGCCAAACCGGCTGGGCCATGCTGGCCTCCGGGTCGGTGCAGGAAGCGATGGACCTGGCGCTGGTGGCTCACATGGCTACCCTGGAAGCGCGGTTGCCCTTCCTGCACTTCTTCGATGGCTTCCGCACCTCCCATGAGATCAACAAAGTCTTTCCCATCAGTGACGACACCATCCGCAAACTGATGCGCGAAGACTTGATCCAGGCGCACCGCGCCCGGGCTTTGTCACCCGAACATCCCGAGCTGCGCGGCACCGCTCAAAACCCGGACGTATTCTTCCAGGCGCGCGAAAGCGCCAACCTTTATTACGATCGCTGCCCCGCCTTGGTTCAACAGGCGATGGATCTGTTTGCCGCTGAGACCGGCCGCCAGTATCACTTGTTCGATTACGTCGGAGCACCCGATGCGCACCGTGTCCTGGTGATGATGGGATCGGGCGCGCAGGCGGCCGAGGAAGCCGTGGAGGAATTATTGCGCCGCGGCGAAAAAGTGGGCTTGATCAAAGTGCGGTTATACCGGCCGTTCTCCTCCAAGGATCTACTGGCGGCGCTGCCCAAGATGGCGCATTCCATTGCTGTGCTCGACCGCAGCAAAGAACCCGGCGCAGTGGGCGAACCGCTGTATCAAGATGTGGTCGCCGCGCTCAGTGAATCCTGGCTGGGGGTGGCGGCCCCCCGCGTCATCGGCGGGCGCTACGGGCTGTCTTCCAAGGAATTCACCCCAGCGATGGTCAAGGCCGTCTTCGAGGAACTGCAGAAGAAGAACCCCAAGAAGCATTTCAGCGTGGGCATCAAGGATGATGTGAGCAAACTTAGCCTGCATGTGGATGCCGGTTTTTCGGCGGAAAGTCCGGATGCCTATCGCGCCATTTTCTTCGGCCTCGGCTCGGACGGCACCGTGAGCGCCAACAAGGCCAGCATCAAGATCATCGGCGAGGAAACCGATAAATCCGTGCAAGGCTATTTCGTGTACGACTCCAAGAAAGCGGGGTCGGTTACTGAATCACATTTGCGTTTTGGCGATTCGCCGATCCGCTCCAGCTACTTGATCGAACAGGCCGACTTCATCGCCTGCCACCAAAGCAATTTCCTCGAAAGGTTCGACGTGCTTAGCCGGGCTGCCAAAGGCGGCACCTTTTTGCTAAACAGCCCCTACGGCCCCAAGGAATTGTGGAACGAGCTGCCCCTGCGCGTCCAGCAGCACATCATCGCCAAGCAGCTTAAAGTGTATGTGGTCGATGCTTACCGCATTGCCGATAAGATCGGCCTGGGCAAACGCATCAACACCATCATGCAGACTTGTTTCTTTGCCATCAGCCAGGTGATTCCCCAGGAACTGGCCTTGGAAAAGATCAAACTTTCCATCAAGAAGGCCTACGGCAAGCGCGGCAAGGACATCGTGGACCAGAACATCCGCGCCGTGGACCGCGCCCTCGATTCGTTGCACGAGGTCAAAGTTCCTGAAAAAGTGACTGCCGTGACGGACACCCGTTGGGAGATTTCCTCAGAGGCGCCGGATTTCGTGCGCCAGGTGCTGGGCACCATGATCGAACGCCGCGGCGACACGTTGCCGGTCAGCGCCTTGCCTGTGGACGGCTCTTACCCCACCGGCACTGCTCAATGGGAGAAACGCGACCTGGCGTTGGAGATCCCGGTTTGGGATGCAGACACCTGCATTCAGTGCGGCAAATGCGCCTTTGTGTGTCCGCATGCCGTGATCCGTGAAAAGGTTTATCAGCCTGCCGCCCTGGCGGGAGCGCCGCAAGGCTTCAAATCGGCCGAAGCGCGCTGGAAAGAATTTCCCGATTGGAAGTATTCGCTGCAGGTCTCGCCCGAAGATTGCACTGGCTGCACCTTGTGCGTGGAAGCTTGCCCCGTGGTGGATAAGGAAACGGGACGCAAAGCGGTCAATATGGCCGCGGTGGAACCGTTGCGTGCTCCGGAAAAAGTGAACTGGGAATTCTTCCTGTCACTGCCCGAAGTCGACCGCGGTTTGATCAAGCTCAATACCGTCAAGAACTCGCAGCTTTTGCAGCCCTTGTTTGAATTCTCCGGAGCGTGCGCCGGTTGCGGCGAGACCCCCTACCTCAAACTGATTAGCCAGCTGTATGGCGAACGTGCCATTATCGCCAACGCCACCGGCTGTTCTTCCATTTATGGGGCCAACCTGCCTACCACGCCTTGGGCGCAGAACTTGCAAGGGCGCGGCCCGGCCTGGTCC
>DATBWP010000211.1:0-6493 GCA_036514735.1 Anaerolineales bacterium | reverse complement strand
TGCAAAGATACCGCCGCCAGGCCGCTAATCTCTTTCAACCACTCCTGCAGGTGGAACATGATCGCCAGGCTGCCCTGTACCATTTCGATGGGTTGTAGCGGGTGGGCGTGCGCAAACCCGCTCAGTCGCGCCGTGTCTTCGTTGATCGCTGGGTTGTATTTCATCGTGCACGAGCCCAGCGGATAAAAGCCGGTCAGGATGCTGTGGTTCAGCTGGGAGAGCCGCGTAAAGTGCCGCAGGGCTTCCAGCTCGCCCACTTCCGGCAGCGGCAGTTCGCCGCGCAGGTGTTCGCTGGGCAGATCCGCCAGCGGCACATCGGGTGCAGGGAAAGCCACCCCGCGGCGGCCAGGCGCTCCCAGGTCGTAGATCAGGGGTTCAACCACGGCTCACCTCCGCCAATGTTTCCGCCAGGAAATCAATCTCTGCCTTGGAGTTGACCTCGGTAACTGCCAGCAGGCTGCAATTCTTAAGCGCCGGGTAATCCAGCGACAGATCATAGCCCCCAATGATGCCACGCTCCAGCAAGCGCCGGTTGAGTTCGGCAGCGGGGATGGGGCTTTCCAGCACAAATTCATGGAAGAAAGGCGTATCCGGGTCTTTCAACTTGTAACCTTTCAGCTTTCCAACCGCCTCTGCGGCGTAGTGCGCCTTGTGGTAACAACTTTCCGCCACCTGGCGCAGGCCTTGCTTGCCCAGCAGGCTCAGGTACACCGTGGCGGCCAGCATCATCAGCCCCTGGTTGGTGCAGATGTTGGAACTGGCTCGCCCGCGCTTGATGTGCTGCTCGCGCGTGCTCAGCGTCAGCACGTAACCCCGCTGGCCGCGGCTGTCCACCGTTTCGCCCACCAGGCGCCCGGCCAGGCTGCGCACATAGTCTTGTTTGGTGGCCAGGATGCCCAGGTAGGGCCCGCCGAACGACAGCGGGATGCCCAGCGGCTGCCCTTCGCCGGTGACGATGTCAGCGCCCATCTCCCCCGGCGTCTTCAGCAGCCCCAACGCCGTGGGGTTTACCGAGATCGCCAGCAGCGCGCCCCTGGCGTGGGCCGCTTCCGCCAGCTTGGAATAATCGTAGATGCGTCCGAAGAAATCGGGATAGGCGACGCACACGATGCCGGTGCGCTCGTCGATCAAATCGATTAGCGCTTCGGGGCCGGCGCTCAGATCGCTGTCCTCGCCGCCCACTTCAGTATCGAAGCCTTGTTCGTAGGCATGCACCGTGGCGCGGTAGTGCGGGTGCAGCCCGGGTGAAAGCACTACTTTGGGGCGCTCTCCGCGGTGGATCACCCGGCTCATGTTCACCGCCTCGGCCAGCGCGGTGGCCCCATCGTAGTGCGAGGCGTTGCTCGCATCCATGCCGGTCAGTGCCACGATCAGGCTTTGATATTCGAAGATGGCTTGCAGCGTGCCTTGCGAGATTTCCGGTTGATAGGGGGTGTAGGCGGTGTAAAACTCGCCGCGCCGCAAAATGGTGTCCACCCCCGCGGGGATGTAATGGCTATAAGCGCCCGCGCCCAGGAAACTCAGCACTTCATTAGTGCTGTCGTTGGCTGCGGCGATACTTTCCAGTTCGCCGCGCGCTTCCATCTCAGTGAGCGGCTCGGGCAGGTTGAGGGTCGGGAAACGTACCTTGGCTGGGACGTCGACGAAAAGATCGGCTAGCGATTTAGCGCCAGCGGCTTTTAGCATCTCATCTCGCTCGGCCTCGCTGTGCGGAACGAAACTTCCAGTGTATTTTGTCATTTGGGCCAACCTGATCTTGCCAATGCAGCCATCTCCATTCTCCAATCTCCAGTCTCCAATATCTCTCTATCACCCCTGTTCCCCAGCGCCCCAGCTCCCAAGCGCCTCAAGCTTGCCGTTCCTGGCAGAATTTCTCGTAGGCGGCCGCGTCCAGCAAACCGTCCAGTTGGCTGGCATCCAACACCTTCACCTTAACCAACCAGGCCGCGCCGTAGGGGTCGCTGTTGATCGTGTCCGGCTTTTGCTGCAAGGCTTTGTTGACTTCGACCACTTCGCCGTCCACCGGCATATACACATCGGCAGCCGCTTTCACCGATTCCACGGTGGCGAAGCCGTTGCCCTTGGTTACCTTGCTTCCTGGCGCCGCGCTGTAGTCTACGTAGACGATATCGGAAAGTTGGTCTTGGGCGTAATCGGTGAGGCCCACAGCGCCTGACTCGCCCTCCACGCGGATCCATTCGTCATTTCGGGTGTAGCGCAGATCTGGCGGAAATTTCATCTCATCCTCCGGTTTGGGTAGGGCGGGGTCTCCCCGCCCTCGTTCATAGAAAACAAAAAGGCGCACACAATTCTTGTAACACAGTCTTGTGTACGCCTCTGTCTTGGTCCCTGAGAGATTAAGCCTTGTTGCGCGTTCCCTGCAAGGGAACAAGCAATCTCAGCTCTGCCCCATCGGGTTTACCCAATCAAGACCGGCTTTTAGCCGTTTTTGCATTGGGTAAATTTCCAGAGGTTGCCGGTGCCGAGTCCTTTTTACCTGAGAGTTTCGCGCAAGGCTTTTTTGCGCTTGCCCCTTCGGTACCCATCCAAGAGCTTCTCTGGGACGAGGTTCTCCTCGAACGCCGTTAAGTTGTAGGTCAGATTCTAAAAGGCCGTTTGACGACTGTCAAGCAGACTTTTTCTTGGTGATTGGCTAAGCATTGATCGTTTCGAAATAATCCTTAACTTCCACGTCATTGTAAAAGACCAGGGCCAGGATGCCGACCACCAGGCTGATCACATTCAGGTAAAGCACCATGGCAATTTCCAGAATGGCGATGGGCTGGGATGGACGCACCGGTTGGGGCGGATTGGTTAGCAATTTCACGCCGTAAAGGATCTCGAAGATGCCCAGGATGGCCGGTAGGATGGTCAATGGGGCACAAATAATGCCCAGGCCGAGCGTGCCTAGGACGAGCGCCAGGGTAATGCCACAGGCGGCCATGATATTAACCGCGCCGCTGACAATGGTGGCGATCCCCAGGGCGGCTACTTTGCCGGGCTTTTCGATTGTCCGGGTTGCTTTGGACGCAGTCAAATTCTCCTCCTTACGGCATGGGCAAACGATTGAACTGGGCTGACCCTTTACTTCGCATTCCTGCCCTAAGAGTCATGGTTTGCGCATTTTATCACGGATACCCCATGCTAGAATGCGCCCATGCTCGCCCGCGTCGTCTTCATGGGTTCGCCAGAATTCGCCTTGCCCAGCCTGCGCGCCCTGGCCGCCGCTTACGAGGTGGTCGGCGTGGTCACCCAGCCGGACCGGCCGGCGGGGCGCGGCAAGCAGCTTACCGCGCCGCCGGTGAAGAAGCTCGCTGCGGAGCTTGGCCTGCCCGTCATCCAGCCGTACCGCTTACGTAACCCCGAAGCCCTGCAGTCATTGACTGCTTGGGCGCCGGACCTCATCGTGGTGGCCGCCTTTGGCCAGATCCTGCGCCCGGCGGTGCTTGACCTTCCTCCATATGGGTGCGTCAACGTGCACGCCTCCCTGCTGCCGCGCTGGCGCGGCGCCGCGCCCATCCAAGCGGCCATCCTGCACGGGGATAGCCAGACAGGCGTAACCCTAATGCGCATGGACGCCGGCCTGGACACCGGCCCTATTTTGAGCCAGCGCGCTATCCCGATAGGCCCTGACGATACCGCCGCAATCTTAAGCGACAGACTCGCCGATTTGGGAGCTAAATTGCTCATTGAAACTTTGCCCTCCTACCTGTCCGGGGACCTAACGCCGCATCCGCAGCCCGAAACTGGCGTGACCACGGCACCTACTTTAAGCAAGAGTGATGGAGAATTGGATCTGGCGCAGGATGCGCAGCTGTTGGCCCGCAAAGTACGTGCCTTCAATCCCTGGCCGGGGGCCTTCACCCTTTGGAAAGGGCAGCCCCTCAAGGTGCACCGCGCTCATGCGGCGGCGGGTAGCCAACCTGCCGGTACGCGGCTGGTATACGAGGGCTTGCCGGCCCTCGGCGCCGCCGGAGGGCTGCTGGTGCTGGACGAAGTGCAGCCCGCCGGCAAGAAGGCCATGGGTGGACAACAATTCTTACTTGGCGCCCGTGACTGGGAAAAGTAAAAGTCACTCGGGGATCATGGACGTAGCCCTTTCATATCGACATAAGTGAATATATCGTACAATTAGGCTTTGATCCCTCTCGTAATTAATAAAGAGAACCTATATTTCGGAAAAAATTATGCAACAAAAAGCGACCCGTAAACTTCCTTTTTTTGACCGTTTCCTGACCCTTTGGATTTTCCTGGCGATGGCTTTGGGTGTGGCTATCGGTTCTTTGTTTCCTAACGCGATCGCCGATTTAAACGCGACCGTCTCGCTGGGAACAACCAATGTCCCTATTGCCATCGGCCTGATTCTGATGATGTATCCTCCGCTGGCTAAAGTCCATTATGGCGAACTGGGCCAAGTCTTTCGCAATTGGAGGATCTTAAGCCTCTCGCTCATTCAGAACTGGGTCATTGGCCCCGTCCTGATGTTTAGCCTGGCGGTTATCTTTTTGCGCGGGTACCCCGAATATATGACCGGGCTCATTCTCATCGGTCTGGCGCGTTGTATCGCCATGGTCATCGTCTGGAACGAACTTGCCAACGGCGACACGCAATACGCCGCCGGATTGGTCGCCTTCAACAGCGTTTTCCAAGTGTTGTTTTACAGCGTTTATGCCTACGTGTTTATCACGGTATTGCCTACCTGGTTCGGGCTCACAGGCAACGTGGTCGCCATCACTATCGAAGAGATTGCCAAGAGTGTGTTCATCTATTTGGGCATCCCCTTTTTGGCAGGGTACTTCTCCTGGCGGATTTTGGTGCGGGCCAGGGGCAACGCCTGGTATCGAAAAGTTTTCATCCCCAAGATCAGTCCATTGACGCCCATCGCTCTGCTGTTCACCATCGTCGTCATGTTTTCGCTTAAAGGTGATCTGATCCTTGCTATTCCCATGGATGTGGTGCGCATCGCCATTCCCCTCCTGATCTATTTCCTCCTCATGTTTTTGGTTTCGTTTTTCATGGGCCGCGCCGTAGGTGCCGATTATTCAAAAACTACCACCCTGGCTTTCACCGCCGCCAGTAACAACTTTGAGTTAGCCATAGCCGTTGCCGTGGCCGTCTTCGGCATCAACAGCGGGGTAGCCTTTGCCGCAGTGATCGGCCCGCTCATCGAGGTGCCGGTGATGGTCGGCTTGGTCAATGTGTCCCTTGCGCTCCAAAAACGATGGACTGGCTCCGTCTCCTCGGCGTCTTAAGGTAAACAAACGGAGATAAACGTCGATTATCATTTGCAAGGGCACGACTCTATGTTCGCCTAGGAGGATCCATGAAACCCAAAGCTTTGCTTGCAGAATTCGTAGGTACCTTCGCGCTGATCTTTGTGGGGGCGGGGACAGTGGCGGTCGGCGTTGGCGGTTTGACTGGCGCTGCCCTGGCGCACGGCTTCGTCATTGTCAGCATCGCCTATTCGTTTGGAGCCATCTCCGGCGCCCATCTGAATCCGGCGGTCACGCTGGCTGTGGCCTTGCGCGGTCGCCTGGCATGGTCTGACGCTCTCGCCTATTGGGGCGCACAGCTTGCCGGCAGCGCCGCTGCTGCCGCCGCGCTGTTCTTCGTGCTGGGTGGCGCTGACTCGGGGCTGGGCGCCACCACTGTGCAAGGAATTGGCGCCTGGGAAGCAGTAGTGGTCGAAGCTCTGCTCACCTTTTTGCTGGCCAATGTGGTCTTGCACACCACGGGGCGTAAAGACGCCACTCCCTTTGCTGGCCTGGCCATCGGTCTAACCTTGGCTGCGGGCATCCTGATGGCCGGCCCGCTCACTGGTGGCGCCCTCAACCCGGCCCGCACTTTTGGGCCGGCTCTCTTCACCGGCACCCTGGGCCAATTCTGGATCTATGTTTTAGGTCCCGGCTTGGGTGCAGCTTTGGCAGCCTGGGTGCATAGCATCCTAAAAAGCAAAAGCTAAACTTGCTCGTTGCGGGCTGACTGTTGGTTGCGGTTTATCACAATGATTTCACCTGCCGGTTACTCAGGAACACCGCTTATCAAGAAACTGGGCATTAAGCCGGGCATGCGCGTCTGCATCCTCAACGCGCCGCCTGCTTACTCGCAAGCCCTGGGCAAGCTTCCGCCGGGAGTGAAGTCAGTCTCCAGGCTCAGCAACCCCCACACTCTGGATTTCATCCAGTTTTTCACCATGCAGACTCGCCAACTTGAGCTGCAATTCCCCAAGTTAAAAACGGCGCTAACCTATGATGGGCTTTTGTGGATCTCCTGGCCAAAAAGGGCCTCCAAAGTAGAGACCGATCTGGACGAGAACGTGGTGCGCCAGCTGGGTCTGGCTGCCGGGCTGGTGGATGTGAAAGTGGCCGCGGTGGACGAAGTCTGGTCTGGCTTGAAATTTGTCTACCGCCTGGAGCATCGCCCTGGCCGCTGACGACCGCCTTTCCATCCTGGTATTCGGCGCCGGCGCCATTGGCGGTTATCTGGGCGGCAG
>DATBWP010000210.1:0-7875 GCA_036514735.1 Anaerolineales bacterium | reverse complement strand
GCGGTGGTTGGGGTATTTGTTTTGGCTGGGGGCAGGGTGGCCGTCGCCTCGGGCACAGGGCTCGCACAGGCTGCCGTAAGTATCAATATCAAGGAAAAAACGCCCCCCAGCCAAGGTTTGGCTATCTGGCGTTCCACATCCACCTCCTTATCCTAGGGCCTTATTGCTACTCGATCGTCTCTAAGAATTTGCGCGCCATGCCGGCGATGTCATCGCTGGTTGAGATGCCTTCCCAGGGATCGCCCGGTCGCACCAGGTTGACCGCCACGATATTAGCCCCGTTGAAAATGGCGCTGCGCGCCTCGTTGAGCCCCACCCCGCCTGCTGCAGAAATACTAGCGTCATATTTGCTGCGGATGCGGTTGACGTGCCGGTATTGGATCATTTTGCCGCGCGTGCTTTCCTCGTCGCGCCCCTTGTGCAAGATGATGACATCCGGCTTATGCTGCATGGGGCGCAAGGCTACCAGCGGATCGTGCACCCCCAGCATGTCTATCATCGAGATCATGTTCAATTGCCTGCAATGTTGAACGAAAAGGTCCAGGGTCTCAGTGGGCGAGTTACCCAGCGCGGTGACCGCGTCGGCGCCCGCCCCGCGCACCATCTCCACCTCCCCCACCGCGCCGTCTGCAACCTTGATGTCGGCCACGATGTGCCCAGCCCATAGGCTGCGCATGGCGCTAATGCCGCGCATCCCCTCGCGTTTGATGTAAGGCGTGCCCGCCTCGATGAGGACGCGCGGGTGGCGCGGCAAGGTGGGCAACACCCGCCGCACGAGGTCCAAATCGTAATTAAACGCGATCTGCAAGTAGCGGACGCGATGGTCCAAGGTGGTACTCACGTCACGGATTTTTTGCCGCCGGCCAGCGCGTTGACCACATCACTCAATTCCGAGGGCAGGAACAACACGATCTTCTCGGAAGGGTCGGAGGCGATGTCGCGAATGGTTTGCAAGGTGCGCAGATGCAAAGCGCCTGGGCTCTTGGCCAGTTGTTCAGCGGCCTTGCGCAAGTTCTCAGAGGCAGTCAGTTCGCCCTGGGAATTGATCACCATGGCGCGCCGTTCGCGTTCGGCCTCGGCCTGTTTGGCCATGGCGCGCTTCATTTCAGCGGGCAGCTCGACTTCCTGGATCTTGATCGATTCCACATCCACGCCCCAGCCACTGGTTTCTGCATCCACAATCTTCTTGATGCTCTCGGCGATGGTTTCGCGCTCGGTCAGCACCGAATCCATTTCGCTGTTGCCAATCACATCGCGCAATGCAGCCTGGGTGTATTGCCGTACGGCGAAGATGTGGTCCTCGATCTTGATGATCACCGCCTCGGGATCTACCACCTTGAAGTACACGACGGCGTTGACCAGCATGGGGATGTTGTCCCGCGTCATCACTTCCTGGCGGGGGATGTCGGCGGTCTTGATGCGCATGTCCACCTTGCGCATAGTTTGGATGATGGGCACGATGAGCGTGAGCCCAGGATTGCGGATGCCGCCGAAGCGCCCCAGGGTAAAGATCACCCCGCGTTCGTACTGGTAGATAAGTTTGATCCCCGCAGGCAGTAACCATAACAGCAGCAGTAAGAAGCCCCCAACGATGCACGAAAGGAAAATATCCAAGGCGCCCTCCAAATTAAAGAAAAAGAATTAACAGAAAGGTTGGCTTACTTTCTCAGAAACATTATAAGGGGGAACCTTAATATCTGAGCTATCAACTTAATAAGAAAGGATACGACGGCGAGCAAACCAAGAAGGCGGAGTCTTATGCGGGAAATTCGGGGGAGGCCATGCCTCCCCGCACCAAGGCGCAAAGCGGCCGAATCACCACTGCCTGCCGAGCGACAAGCGCAGCTAAAAAACTGGGTGTTAGGGAGCCAGCGGCCGGCAGTCCGGCGAGCGGTGCAACTATCCACCTGTGGCTGAAACGCAGGCCTAATTATTGACTGGCGCAGCGTCCGACCCTAAGATTAGTAAATTAGCGATTAAGGATTCGAGAAAGACGTGTTGTTCACTCATAACACGCTTCCATATTTTTATTTACCGCTATCTTTTTCAATCGCAGCTTTTGACCTAAAATCTAGTGGAACGTAACTATGGCTAAACCCAACTTCGAGAGAACTTATGAAGTCCGTTTTTTCCTCATATCCATAGTCAACAAAGTTAGTGATGTCACCCGTGAAGATCTCCTTTTCCTCCGAGTCAATATACATCCAATAAGAAAACGGTGGATAAGCTATTTCCGCTACCTGCTCAGCTATTCCCGTGTAAAGCTCTAACCTTGTTGCGTGCCCGAAGAAACGGGCATTTGGTCCTCTCAACAGGGTGAGGCCGAACCGATACCCCGGAGACAATCCACGCCTGGTTTTATCTAAGACAAACTCAGATAACTCGCTATGCTTGGTGGAAAACGCAACGTTATGTATAGAAAGCATCATTGCGATTATCTGTTTAATGAAACGAAGTGGGTAAACATCGTGTATGACTATGTGAGCACCTCTTTTATCCGGACTCCTGTCGGCGATCTGTTCTGGTGTCAAGTTCTGAAGAATTCCCACACCTGCCTTTGTCCAGGAAATTAATTCCGGCGCATACCAGCTGCCTGTGTTGTTATTACATCGTTCACATAGCGTAAGTGCTCCAGCACCCTTTTTCCTTAATGCACCTAGCACTAACCTTTGGTTACTTTCACGGCTCAACCAATCGAACAAACCAAACCAACGGATTGGATTATCGTTAAACGCTCCTTTGGGAGGCACATGCTCAAAAGAAGAGGCAGGTCGCTGTCGACAAATTCTACAAAGTGTTTCGGATTCGTTCATAATTAATCAGTCTATTACTCCTCCCCAAACATCAAACTGTACATGCCCTTGGCGAACGAATCCAGGTTTTCGCCAGCCGCCGCCATCTCGGGGCTTTTCATGGCCGTTTTGAGTGCGGCATCGTCTGCAAAAACCATTTCGGCCATCAGGTAATAGCCTTCCCCGGCTAGCGTGCGCGTAAAGCGAGTGATCTGCGTCTTTTGCAGGCCCGGCACTTTCCTGATCAACGGCAAGTGCGTCTCAAAATAAGCCTGGTCGAAGGCTTCGGGGTCATCGGGATGTTTGTAGAGGGCAATGAGTTTCATGTGTAATTCCTTTATTGAATTCTGACTGTGGGAACCAAGCCGGAGCTTTGTAGCGCGACTGTTAGCCCAATGGCAAGAAAAACGGAAAGAAAAACGAACAATGTTATTCTGCGCAGCGAAGTTGCATTAGAAGCGCGTTCCGCCACAACGGCGCCAATGCTTAATTCAAAGGTTTGTCCCAGAAACCAGGCAACTGCCAAGGAGGTGTCGATCGTAGAAATGGAAATCAATCCAAGGGCAAACCCTCCCCAAACAAGAGCGCCTAGTTTGATCCCAAACCAAAAGGCTTCTTTCCAATTAGCAATGTTAAAACGAGGAAGAATCCAGACCAGCAGCACCGCCATCAGCAAAAAGCCAGAGTAACCAAGGGGTATGCGTACAAACGCATCCATGGGCGGCAGCAGGAAAGGGCTGGCCACAAAATAAAAACCAGCCAGTAGCCCGCCGTGTAAAAAGAAATCTACCCCTAACATTGCGAACCAGGCCAGCAAGACGGTTGGGATCGGACGCTTGATTGTTTGCATAGGCTCCTTTAAAGCGGTTTGAACCGCTCAAACGGTTCTTTGCAATCATCACAGGTATAGATCATGCGGCACGGCGTGGTGCCAAAGCTGTTGCGCAAGGTTGTGTTCGTGGACCCGCAATGTGGGCATTCCACCGGATACAACAGCACCTGGATCAGATCGCCCTGGTGGTGCGGAGGAGGCGCCATGCCGGCTGCCCTCAGTTTTTGGCGCGCCTCTTCGCTGATCCATTCCGAAGTCCAAGCCGGCTCGTGGCGCACTTGCACTGCGACGTGTTCCACGCCCAGCATCCGCAGGCATTCCACAATGCTTGTACCCATCACTTCGTAGGCCGGGCAGGCGGCAAAGGTGGGCGTGATGGTTACCACTAAACCGCCCTCCACCCAGCCGATCTCTCGCACGATGCCCAACTCCACCAGGTTGACTACGGGCATTTCGGGGTCCGGCACCTCGGCCAGCGCCGCCCAGATCTGCGCATCGCTGGGTCTGGCAATGGTCTTCAAGGCATCCGTCACCATTGCGCCTCGGGATCTAATCTTGCCACTTCCTGAAGGTCGGCAATCAAGGTGGGGAAATATTCGGAATGGACCGTTCGGTCGGACTCAACATCCCCTTGCACTTCTGGGACTGCCAGGCTAGCCTCCTTCAAAAATTCCCTCACTTCGCGGCTCCAAACGTCGAACAATGAGCTGCTGCCCGGCACCCAACTGGCTGGCAGCAAGTCCAACTCACCGGGCAACGGTGCGCCCAGGGCCTGGGCGTAAGGCCATAATTCATCCAGGGCGGCTTGCATGCGCGCCTGGCTTTCTGCGGTGCCCAGGCCGAGGCGCGGCACCCAGGCACGCGTATGCCGCAAATGATAGAGCTCCTCGTTGCGGATGCGGCCGGCGGCATCCGCCAGGGGCTTATGCTTGCTCTGTACCAACCCCGCAAGGCGGTGCTGCTCAAAGGCGTCGAACAAATATTGGCGCAGCATGCTGAACGCCCAGTCACCCTTGGGCAGTTCCACGAGCTGAAGACAATGGAACTGGGCCGCAGGTCGGAAATAGACCTGCTGGTCAGGGAAGCGGGCCGGGTCCGCACCCAGCACCGCAGCCGCCAGTTCGTACCACAGGCGAGCGTGACCGATCTCATCCAGAGCTATATTAGCAAAGGCAATATCCTCTTCGAGGATGGGCGCATGGCCGGTCCACTCCGAATCGCGGTGGCCCAGGATCAGCTCATCGTCCGCCAGGGCGATGAGGTAATCGGCCAGTGCTTTTTTCTGCGTTTCGCTCATTTCTTGTCCGGCTTTTGTTTGGAGCGAAGCTGGCGCATCAAAGTGACCACTGGATACTCAGCCTGGTCTTTGAACGTTTTTTCGCGAGCAGGCGCAAACATCGGCTCCCTATCCTGCGGCGTGGAAATTAGCACCGCTGCCTTGGGGAAGACCCACCACCACAAGGGCTGCCTATCCGCGTACTTGGTCAAAGCGGCTTGCATGGCGGCGCGTGGGGACCCAGCACTCACTTCGCCGATCTGTCGGCATTGGGCTTGCTGCTCGAACTTGCCGAAGACGTAATAATCCGCATGTTCCCTGCTGGCCTGATCTACAGATTGCCTGGTGGCCAATTCCTCGCGCGTTTGGGTGTAGATCGCCTGCGCGGGCACCACCCACAGGGCAACCGCCTCAGGCCGGCGGGCAAACACATCCCGGGCGTTAAGCAGCGCCATCTCCAGGTCGGGGGCATGGACTGTGCCGTTATGAAGCACAGGCGCGCCTTCCGCGGCCTGCTGGAAGACCATAAAGCGGGGCCACTGGGAGTCGGTTTTTTTATTTTCCATCATCATTTGAAAAGAATTTCTGATTTTCGATTTTCTGATCGCTGAATAAACCTCAAATCAGAAATCAGCATTCGGAAATCAGAATTGCAGTTGCTTTTGCTTCTCCGCATACGTTGACAATGCTTCGCGCACCCAGCGGCCGTCGGCGTGAGCTTGCCTGCGGGCCGCCATGCGCTCGGCATTGGCAGGTCCGTTGCCCTTGATCACCGCCCAGAACTCATCCCAATTGATCTCGCCGTGCAACCAGTTTCCGCTGGCTTCATCGAAGCGCAATTCGGGGTCGGGAATGCGGATGCCGCAAGCCTGCAAGTCGGGGGCCAGTTGGTTGATGAAGTCCTGGCGCAATTCGTCGTTGGTGCGGGTCTTGATCCCCCAACGGATGAGCACGCCGCTATTGGGGCTGTCCTTATCGTGCGGGCCGAACATCATCAGCGTCGGCCACCACCAGCGGGTAATGGCATCCTGGACCATGGTGCGTTGCTTGGGCGTGCCCTGCGAATAAAGGATGATCATTTCCTGCCCCTGCTTGCGGTGGAAATTCTCTTCCATGCAAATACGCACCATGGCGCGCGCATAGGGGCCGTAGGAACAGCGCGCCAGCATGGTCTGGTTGAGGATAGCAGCGCCATCCACCAGCCAGCCGATGGCGCCGTTATCGGCCCAGGTGAGCGTGTGGTAGTTGAAGATACTCGAATACTTGGCTTTGCCGCTTAGCAGCGCGTCAAGCATCCCTTCACGCGTGGCGCCCAGGGTCTCGGCAGCGTGGTATAGGTATTGCCCATGCCCGGCCTCGTCCTGCACCTTGGCCAGCAAGATCAGTTTGCGCCGCAGCGAAGGGGCGCGGGTGATCCAGGCGCCCTCCGGCAGCATGCCCACCACTTCGCTGTGGGCGTGCTGCGAGATCATGCGGATCAGCTGGCGGCGGTATTCGGCCGGCATCCAATCGCCCGGCTCGATCTTTTCACCACGGGCAATGCGCGCCTCAAAAGCCCCCAACTTAACGGGGTCTTCGTTCAGTTCAATGGCGATTTGTTCTACGTCTGCGCCGTACATGCGATCCCTACTGTTTTATGCTTTGTTTTTCCTGATTACTATTCACTAATCACTGCATTATTCCGTGTTCACCCAGACAGTCTTGACCTGGGTGTAAAGATCGATAGCTTCTTTGCCCATCTCACGGCCGAAGCCGGACATCTTATAACCGCCAAACGGTGCGGCTGGGTCGATCATGCCGTAGCCATTGATCCACACCGTGCCGGCCTGGACAGCGTGGGCAAAGCGGTGGGCTTTGCCGATATCGCGGGTCCACACCCCGGCCGCTAAGCCGTATTGCGTGCTGTTGGTGCGCTGGACGAGTTCATCCCAATCGTCAAAGGCGGTGACTGCGGCCACGGGGCCGAAGATCTCTTCTTGCACCAATTTTAGCGTATCGTCCTGGTAAGCAAACACCGCCGGTTTCAGGAAAAAACCGCTATCGCCATGGCGTTCGCCGCCGGTGATAAGTTCCGCCCCACTCTGCTTGCCCTCCGTTATGTAGGCGGCCACGCGGTCCAGTTGGCTTTCCGAGATCAGAGGTCCCACATGTACTTTTTCGGCGAAACCGTGGTTGACCACCATTTTCTCCACGTTTTCTTTCAATCCGGCCAGCACTTGCTGGTAAACCGGGCGCTCGACGAACAGCCGTGAACCCGCCACGCACTCCTGCCCGGCGGTGCTGAACACAGCCCATTGCGCGCCGCGCACCGCCGCTCCCAGATCGGCGTCGGCGAAGATGACATTGGGGGATTTGCCGCCCAGTTCCAGGCTGACCCGCTTCAGGTTGCTCTTGGCGGCTGCTTCCATGATCTTGGCGCCTACAGCCGTTGAGCCCGTGAAAGCCAGCTTGGCGATCTCCATGTGGCTGGCCATCGCTGCCCCGGTCGGCTCGCCGGGTCCGCTAAGCACATTGACCACCCCCGGCGGGAAGCCAACTTCACGCACCAGACCAGCTAAGTACAGCGCAGTCAGCGGGGTTTGCTCGGCTGGTTTCAGCACCAGTGTATTGCCGGCCGCCAGCGCCGGACCCAACTTCCAGATGGCCATGAGCAGCGGAAAATTCCAGGGGATGATGGCGCCTACCACGCCCAGCGGCTCGCGCCGCGTGTACACGAACTGGTTGGGGAAAGTGACCGGCACGGTGCTGCCTTCGATCTTGTCTGCCCAGCCGGCCTGGTAGCGCAGGTGTTTGGTGACGTAAGGCAGGTCGCCGCGCCGCGCCACGCGCAGCGGTTTGCCGTTGTCCAGCGTTTCGAGTTCCGCCAGGGTGTCGGCGTGCTGGTCGATCAGGTTGGCCAGCTTGTAGAGCAGCCGGCCGCGCTCGCCGGCGAGGGTCTGGCTCCAGGCCGGGAAGGCGGCTTTAGCTGCCGCAAC
>DATBWP010000209.1:0-3938 GCA_036514735.1 Anaerolineales bacterium | reverse complement strand
GCTTGGTTTGGTAAGCGGTATACAAGGCGCAGCGCTTTATGAGCGCCTGCGTGCCCAGGACGGCGGCCTGGGGCGCGCCTATTGGGATGCGTACAGCTATGGCATTGGGGCCATCATGCTGTTGATCCTGCTAGGCGGCCTTTATGGGCGCTTGATCCGCATGAAGCCGGAAAAACCAATCACAAGCGGAGCTGCGCGTGGAACTTAACCCGGAACTCCTCTCCCAGATCGGGTTGCTGACCACGGCGGTATTAACGCTCATCACGCTGTCCTACGCCATTGGCGACCATCCGCTCTTTCGATTGGTGTTGTATTTATTCATCGGCGTAGCAGCCGGTTATGCCGCGGCTGTGGCCGTGCAAGATATCGTCCTGCCGCAACTGGTCTTTCCGATATTAAACGAAGTAGCCGGGACACCCAGCCTGGACCTGGTCGAACTCGGGGTGCGTTCCTTGCTGGCGGTGCTGCTCTTTGCCAAGCTCTCACCGCGCACGGCGCGGCTGGGAAACCCGGTCACGGCGATGCTGGCAGGCATCGGCGCGGCCCTGGCCATCGGCGGTGCAGTGCAAGGCACCCTCCTCCCGCAAATTGGCGCAGCCGCCGGCACTTTTGACGTGGCTTCGTTCGAACTGGCGCTGCAGGGAGGCTACTATGGAGAAGGCATCCGAATCATTTTCGACGGAGTCGTTGTTCTGCTCGCCACGGTGAGCACGCTGGCTTACTTTCATTTCGGCGCTGCCAGCCGCGGCAAACAAGAACCCCTGCGCAGTATTTTCATCGACGCGCTGGCCTGGGCGGGTTCCGTATTTATCGCCATCGCCCTGGCTGCCCTTTTCAGCGGAGTGCTGCTGGCAGCTCTCGGCGCGCTCATCGAGCGGTTGGCTTTCCTGCGCGAGGTAGCCCTGATGTTCATGGGTGCGCCATGAACAAGCCTGCGGAGCGGCAGGGCCTCACCCTGGTTTCCGTGGACGTGGGCAGCGTCAGCACCCGCGCCCAATTCTTCGATATCGTCGAGGGCCGCTATCGCTTCCTGGCTGCCGGGGAGGCTCCCAGCACAGCCAACAGCCCGACCCAGGACGTCAACGTGGGAGTGCTGGAAGCCCTTGAGCAACTTCAGGAGTTCCTGGGCCGTACCCTGATCTCGCAAGAGGGTTTGCACATCTCGCCTGAGAACGAAAGCGGGGTCGGCGCCAATGCCGTCACCACCACTTTCTCCGGCGGACCCGCGCTGAAAGTAGCCGTAGTGGGGTTGTTGGACGAAGTCTCGCTGAGCTCAGTGAATAAGCTGGTGCATTCTTCCTACTGCCGAGTGGTGGAAAACTTTGGCCTCAACGACCGTCGCAAACCGGAAAATATCATCGACGCCATTTGCCAAACGCTGCCAGACCTGATCGTGTTGGCCGGCGGCACCAACCGCGGCGCTTCCCGCTCGGTGGTGCGCCTGGCAAATTATTTGGCCCTGGCGCTTAAACTCATCCCCGAAAGAGAGCGCCCGCAGGTGCTGTTCGTGGGCAACGAGAATTTGCAGGAGGAAATTGATAATTTATTGGGCGCGCTGACCAAGCTGCACCATGCGCCAAATATCCGCCCCAGCCTTGACGTGGAGTACCTGGAGCCGGCCAAAGACAAACTGGCCGAAATCTATTTCAATATCCAGGCGGATAAGTTGCGCGGATTGGAGGAGTTGCGCCACTTGGCGGAGGGAAGGTTCCTGCCATCGGCCAGCGCTTTCGGCCGCGTGATCCGCTTCTTGAGCACGGTGATCGACGCGCCCAAAGGCATCCTGGGCATTGACCTGGGCGCGGCCAACACCACGGTGGCCTCAGCCTTTGCGGGGGAACTGCAGCTGCGCGTATTTCCCGAATTGGGCATGGGCAGCAGCCTGGGCGGGATGATGGCAGAGACCCATCTATCCCAAATCATGCGCTGGATCCCCTTCGACCTCAAGGAGGATGTGGTTCTTGATTACCTGTACAACAAACCCCTCTTTCCCCAGAGCCTGCCCACCACACCCGAAGAACTAGCCATCGAACAGGCGGCCGCGCGCCAGGTGATGCGCCTGGCAATCGGCAAAAGCCTGCCCATGTTCCCGCGGGAGGCGATCTATCCTTTGCCCAGCACAGTGCCCTGGTTCGACCGTATTTTAGTGAGCGGCAGCACGGTGGCACGCGCTCCGCGGCTGGAACAAAGCCTGCTGATGATCCTGGATGCGCTGCAACCAGTGGGCATCGCCACCATCATTTTGGACCAGAACAATCTGGTGGGTGCGATAGGCGCAGGCGCCGAGATCGACCCCGTACTGGCCGTCCATGTTCTGGAATCCAGCGCATTCATGAACCTGGGTACGGTTATCTCTCCAGTGGGCAAAGCCCGGGGTGGATTACTGATGCGCATCCAGTTGGTGCGTGACGGCCAAAAAGAACCGGTCATTGACGTAAAGGAAGGCGGCCTCCAGGTCATTCCGTTGCCAGCGGGCAAAGCCGCTGACCTGTATGTGCAGCCCATGCAATCGGTCAATATCGGGCTGGGGCCTGGGCGCGGCGGCTGGGTACGGCGCGTGGTTGGCGGCACCTATGGTCTGATCATCGATACACGCGGCCGGCCGATCCAGGTCCCCGGTGCTTTTAACCGCCGCCAGGAAGTCCTGCTGAGCTGGCAGACCGCCTTGAGTGGATTTTAAGATGGCACCAGGCTTGCATCATCACTCGCAGGTGAATGGATGATCGCCCCGGTTAGCTATATCCAGCCACTGACCACCCTGCGCCGCAAACGCAGCTTGCCGGTGGAAGGCGAGGTGCTGGTCAGCCTGGGCGCTACGGTGCATTCCAGTGACGCGGTGGCGCGGGCAAACCTGCAGGCCAAGCACCTAATTCTTGACGCCGGCCGGGCGCTGGGGCTGCCGCCCGAACGAGCCAATCGCATGATCCAACGCAGTGTGGGCGAAAAACTGGAGGAGGGCGCGATTATCGCCGGCCGCCGCGGGGTAGGCGCGCGCCAATTGCGAGCGCCGGCTGCGGGCACCATTGCCGCCATCAGCGAAAGCCGAGTGCTGCTGCAAGTGAACGATGACAGCTCTTTCTTGCGGGCACGCGTGCCCGGAGTGGTCATTGATGTCGAACCGAACCGGGGTGTGACCATCGAATGCATATGCGCCCTGGCCCAAGGCGTCTGGGGAAACGGCCGCCTGGCCGATGGATTCTTACAGGCAGTGGGAACAGACCGCGACCAGGTGCTGACTGCCGACCAGATCGACATGAGCCTACGAGGTGTGATTTTGTTCGTGGGTCGTTGCGAGCAGCGCCAGGCTTTGGAGTTGGCCGCCCAGGTTCCCATTCGCGGCCTTATCATTGGCAGTTTATCTACGCGGCTGATGCCGATCGCCAAGAACCTGCCATATCCGTTGGTGGTGGTCGAAGGTTTTGGCACCACGCCGATTAATTCGGATGCATTCAAACTATTGTCGAACCACAGCGGGCAGCAAGCCACGCTGAATGCGCAATATGGCGGCCCCGGGGGAGGCTCGGAGCGCCCGGAAGTCATCATCCCCATCAAAGAAGCCGGCAGGCCGCCGCAACCGGTGGCCATGCAAACTTTTCGCATTGGGCAGCCTGTGCATGTGCTGAGCGGCCCAGACAAGGGAAGCGTGGGAGAAATTACCGCGATGCTGCCGGCTCCCACCCAGTACAGCAGCGGTTTACGGGCACTCAGCGCTGAAGTGGTGCTGGAGAATGGGCAACTTACTAATTACCCTCTGGCGAACCTGGAGCTTCTAGGGTAAATTGATATGCTTATGCATTTAAGGAACTCGGCCTATGATCGATGAAATAAATTCTGATCTTCCAGAAGCCTCTCCGCCCCCAGCGCCGCGCTCGGGAAACCGCAGCTTCGTTTTAATCGCAGGCATCCTGGGAGCCCTGATGCTGTTGGGCCTGATCGCC
>DATBWP010000208.1:0-6711 GCA_036514735.1 Anaerolineales bacterium | reverse complement strand
GCAAGCCCACCGAAGGAGCACGTTGGGGCAGCATTTGGCAGCAAGCCGACCCCGGATTGACCACCAGCTTGCCATCCATGCGTTTCACCATCGGTTCGTGATTGTGGCCAAAGACAATTACATCGACATCGTCGAACTGCGAGACAGCCCGGGTGGTGTAAAAGTCGAAAGGACGGGGGCCATGCAGCAAAAAATTCACTTTGTCGAGCAGATAAAGCCGCCAGCTGCCATGCCCGTGGGCGAGCCCAATACGCGTCCGCCCGACGAGGATTATGCGATGAGTGGGAAGTGCGCCAAAACCGAACCAGTCCCGGTTGCCGCGCACCGCCACCACGGGGGCCACCGTCTCCAGCTCTGCCAGCACCCGCGGGATGGAAAGGTCCCCGGCGTGGAGGATGGCAGTTACCTTGGCGCGGCGGAAAGTGGGCAGCACCTGTGGGTGCAAAGTGCGGCGCCGGTCGGGCACATGGGTATCGGCGATCAAGCCGAGGGTGACGCGGCTCACACGCGGCCCAGCATCCGGTCAAGCTCGCCCAGAGTTTGGAGGCGCGAGCGAAACACGATGCCGTGCATGCCGGCGCGCTGGGCGGCCTCGATATTGACGGGCACATCATCGACGAAGACGGCTGCCTGGGGTTTTACGCCTAATTGCTCCAAGGCCAGGGTATAGATGGCCGGGTCCGGCTTCATTAGTTTCACTTCCGCCGAAATCACCAAGGAATTAAAAGCATCGGCAATCTTCCACTCCTGTTCGAGCCAATAGCGCAGGTCAGAGAAGGCATTGCTCAACAGTCCGACTTTGTAGCTAGCACACAGGCCACGTATGGCGGCCAACAGTTCATGGTCGAGGGAGTCGCCGGCGAAGAAGGCGGCCATAAAGTCTGCGGGTGCCATTCCATAAGCAGCGCCTGCTCCCTCCCAGAATTGCTGGGCGGAGATCTCGCCCAGTTGAGCGCGAGTGCTTTCTGGGCCGCCCAGCACGCGGGCCGCCAGGTCCGCGTAGCTAAGGCCAAAGCGGGATGCCAGGACGGTGCGCGGCGCCGGGTCATCGGTGCGCATGATGACGCCGCCCAGATCCCAAATGACGGCTTCGATGTTCGTGGGAGTGTTCATAAGCGGTTATTTTACCGAAGGAAAATCAGCACATTGGTTTCGCCTTGAAATTGCAAAAATTGATTATTCGGAAGACAACACTATAGGGAGACTCGCTTTCTGGAATCTTACTTGGGTAAAGGAAAAAGAAAGGGTTGTTGCTCACCTCGAAAATACACACACGAGGAAACAAAAACGCCTGCTGTCGGTGGCAGGCGTTTTTGTTGAGTCTGGGCCTCTTTCCTTAAGATAGCTCGGTGGTCATCAACTCCTTCCCGGATCCTAATTCTTTCTCGTAGCGGTCATACTGCCGCGCTACGTGCATCCCAACGTCTTCGTACAGTTTCACGGCGCCGGTCAGGTTGCTGGCGTCCACCGCGCAGGCCATGTCGTCTACGGGCGGTGATTGTGTGGTGTAACTTTATCGCTGCGTTGACCATTTCTTCCTCCAACAACAAAAACGGCCTGGTGCAGACCGGCCGTTTTCCATCCAGGTTAAGCAAAACGGCCGCGGGCTGGTGCGCCGCGGCCGTCAATAAGGAGCTAAGAAGCTAGTGACTGGCGACAGGCGCAGTACGCGAAGGCAGTGCAACGTCCCCGGCGGGGCCGGCGACTTGCATGCGCAGGCTGATTTCGAACTTGTTGATCACGGCGCTGTCGTCTCCTATTCCAAGGGCTAGCTTACTATGCAGGGTAAAGTCTGTCAAGCAGGCAAGTAGGTCAATAAAGATGAGACCCATGTGGAGGGCTAACCGCTAAGGCGGCTGTCAATGCGAGGAATGCCCACGTAGTGGGCTGACGAAGCAATCTACTAGTCGCATCTAGTAGATTGCCACGCTCGCGCGGTGCGCTCGCTCGCAATGACAAGTATTCAGTTGGCTGCAGGTTTCTGCGCAAGCATCACGTTGGGTTTTTCGTTTTGGCCTGGCTCACTGGCCGCAAATGCGACTTAAGGAACTTGCCCGTATAGCTGGCCCTTACCTTGGCAACCTCCTCTGGCGTACCCTGAGCCACCAGTTCGCCGCCGCGGTCACCGCCCTCTGGGCCCAGGTCGATCAAGTGATCGGCTACTTTGATAATGTCCATATTGTGTTCGATGATGATCACGGTGTTGCCGGCATCCACCAAACGCTGGAGGACCTCGATGAGCTTGTGCACATCGGCGGTATGCAGGCCGACTGAAGGCTCATCCAGCACGTAAATAGTTTGCCCGGTCGAGCGCTTGGAAAGTTCCTTGGCCAGCTTGACGCGCTGCGCCTCGCCGCCGGATAACGTGGGCGCCGATTGGCCGATGCGAATGTAACCCAGGCCTACGTCACGCAGGGTCTGCAATTTGCTCATCATCGGCGGGAAAGCCTTGAACACTTCGGCCGCCCGCTCAATAGGTAAGGCCAGGACATCGGCGATGCTCATGTCCTTGAACTTGACCTGCAGGGTCTCGCGGTTAAAACGCGCCCCGTGGCATACCTCGCAGGGGACGTACACATCGGGGAGGAACTGCATTTCAATGCGCACCTCGCCCTGCCCTTCGCAAGCCTCGCAGCGACCGCCACGTACATTGAACGAGAAACGCCCGGGCTTGTAGCCGTGCATCTTGCTTTCCGGCAGCTCGGCGAACAGGTCGCGGATGTGGTTGAACAGCCCGGTATAGGTGCCAGGGTTGGAGCGCGGGGTGCGGCCGATCGGCGACTGGTCGATATTGATGATCTTGTCGAGGTGCTGAACGCCCTCGATCTCGTCGTGGTCGCCGGGGTTGATGTGGGCGCCGTTCAGCTGGCGAGCCAGGGCCTTGTATAGGATCTCGTTCATCAGGCTGCTCTTGCCGGAGCCGGAGACGCCGGTGATGCAGATCAATTTCCCGAGGGGGATCTCCACGGTGAGATTCTTGAGATTGTTTTCGCGGGCGCCCTTGATCACCAGCGAAAAGCCCGAACCGTTGCGGCGGTGCCTGGGCAGCGGGATCTGTTTGCGTCCGGAGAGGTAGGCGCCGGTAAGGGAATGCTTGTGCTTAAGGATCACTTCGGGCGGGCCTTCAGCCACGATGCGGCCGCCTTTCTCGCCGGCGCCGGGGCCCAGGTCTATGATCCAATCGGCGCGGCGGATGGTTTCCTCGTCGTGCTCCACCACCAGCACAGTGTTCCCCAGGTCGCGCATGCTGGTGAGCGTGTTGAGCAGCCTTTCGTTATCGCGAGCATGCAAGCCAATGGAGGGCTCATCCAGTACATAGAGCACGCCCATCAAACGCGAACCGATCTGGGTGGCCAGGCGAATGCGCTGAGCCTCGCCGCCGGACAGCGTGCCGGCCGAACGGTCGAGGGTGAGATAGTCGAGGCCGACATCCACCATGAAACCCAGGCGTTCACTGATCTCCTTGAAGATTGGCTTGGCGATGAGGCGCTCGCGGGTTTTGAGCGGCGAGTCCTCGCCCGCCAAAGTCCGGATCCAATTCTGGGTATCCAGCACCGGCATCTGGGTGACCTGCAAGATGTTGAGACCCTGGATGGTGACACCCAGCGCTTCAGGTCGCAGGCGGGCGCCCTTGCACACCGGGCAGGGCTGATCGTTCATGAACTCCATGATGCGCTGGCGTGAGTATTCCGAATTTGTCTCGCGGAAACGCCGTTCCAGGTTGGGGATGATGCCCTCGAATGGGATGCGGAAAGTGGACACGCGCCCACTGGTGCGTTTGTATTGGACCTGGACTTCGTTGCCGTTGGTGCCGTAAAGGATGATATCCAATTGCTTGGGGGTGAGCTGTTCCACCGGCGCGTTGAGATTGATGCGGTTGGCGCGCGCCGCGCCCTCCAGGGTGGACCAATAGTAGCCGCCTTCGTCGCGCGGCCCACCCCACTCCAGGGCGCGGATGGCGCCTTCGTTGAGCGAGACGCTTTTATCCGGAATGATCAGGTCGGGATCGATCTCCAGCTTGGTGCCGATGCCCTGGCATTCCGGGCAGGCGCCGTGCGGAGTGTTGAACGAAAAGGTGCGCGGTTCGATCTCGGGGAGGGTGCTGCCATGCTCCGGGCAGGCAAGGTTCTCCGAGAACAGCAGGTCTTCCGGCGGGCTGGCGGAAAGATTGTGAACGATGGTGACGCCATCCCCAAAGCGTAAAGCGGTCTCGATCGAATCGGTAAGGCGCGAGCGGGCGGCATCGCGCTCGGCGGCCTGATCTTCCTTGCGGATGACCAGGCGGTCCACCACCGCTTCGATATTGTGCATTTTGTAGCGGCCCAGCTTGACCTTGTCCTTGCCGAGCTCGATCACCTCGCCATTGACCCGGGCGCGCACGAAACCGGCCTTGCTGATCTCGTCCAATACGGTCTCGTGGGTGCCCTTGCGGCCGCGGATCACAGGAGCCAGGATCAGCATGCGGCTGCCTTCGGGCAACTTTTCCACCGCGTCTACAATTTCCTGGGCAGATTGGCGGGCTACTTCGCGCCCGCAAATGGGGCAATGCGGCACGCCCACCCGAGCGTACAGCAAGCGCAGGTAATCGTAGATCTCGGTGACCGTCCCCACGGTGGAACGCGGATTATGGGAAGAACCCTTTTGATCGATGGAAACGGCGGGGGATAAGCCCTCGATATATTCCACGTCGGGCTTATCCATCTGGCCCAGGAACTGGCGCGCGTAGGCCGAGAGGGACTCCACATAGCGGCGCTGACCCTCGGCGAAGATCGTATCGAACGCCAGTGAGGACTTGCCGGAGCCGGACAGCCCCGTGATGACTACGAACTTGTCGCGGGGGATATCTACCGAGATATTCTTTAGATTGTGCGCTTTCGCCCCCACCACGCGAATGACCTTATGTTCCATCGTTACCTATCCTTACAGAATGGCGCAATCATAGCACACTTGTTTTATATTTACGAAAGGATCCGGACTTTTACCAAAAGCAGGCTGCGCTGATGCGCCATTTGGCTGGCGGGGACACAGCTTCAGGCCGTATGTGGGGTGTGATATATTTGCCGGGTTAACCCTAAGGAATCCAATGCCCTTCAATTTTTCTCTGTTTGCCAAACTCACCTTCCACCAATTTTTCAAATTTAGAATAGGCCCGCTCCAATTCACCCGGCGGCGGCGCGCCGCCATGTTTTTGTTTTATTTAGTGGTGCCCATCCACCAGCTGCTCACCTTCATTTGTTTCTACCTCGACGAGATCTTCTTTCCCGCATACCGCCACCAGGAGATCAAGGCGCCGGTCTTTATTGTGGGCAACTTCCGCAGCGGGTCAACCCTGCTGCAGCGCCTGTTGGCGCGCGACGAGCATTTCACCAGCATGAACGTAGCCGAGATTTACATCGCCCCGACCATCACGCAGCGCAAGTTCTGGAAGCTGATCGGCTGGGTGGACCGGGTGCTCTTCGGCAGCCGCGGGCTCAAGTTCATCCAGGGGCGCGACAAACGTTGGCTGGATACCATCCAGATGCATAAAGTGGGGTTGTTCACCCCCGATGAGGATGAAGGCCTGCTGATCACCATTTGGGCCACCATGTTCCTGCAATTCGTCTTCCCCATCATGGATGAGCTACCGCCTTACGACCGTTTTGACGAAGAGTTGCCCGCCGGCCAGCGCCGCCAAATTATGGGCTTTTACCGCGCCGTCATCCGCCGCCATCTGTTCTATACCGGCGGCGATCACATCTACCTGGCCAAAAGCCCGGGCCACACCTCGCGCATCGACAGCCTGATCGAATATTTCCCCGACGCGCGCATCATCTACCTGGCGCGCAACCCCATGCGGCTGGTCCCCTCAGCGATCAACTTTTTCAAATACATCTGGGATTACATGGGCCTCCCGGATGGAGCGCGCCGCTTCCAGGCAGCCATGTTCCGGCAGATCAAATATTGGTACCTCTATCCGATGCAGCGCTTCAGAGACTTGCCCAAGGCGCGCTACCTGGTGCTGCGCTACAACGATTTCGTAGCCGACATCATGGACAACATCGAAAAGATCTACGCCTGGATGGAATTATCTCTAAGCGATGCTTTTCATCATATTGTTGAAGATGTGATGCGCACCAACCAGGCTTACGAAAGCGACAATGTGTACACCCTGGAGGACCTGGGACTCACCAAGAAGATGATCGCCGAAGAGTTCCACGAAGTGTTCGAGATGTTCGGTTTCAACCGTCAGGCCGATATCGCCTCAGTCATGCAATAGAAAAGGATCTGCTGGATGATCGACCCCATCATATTTACTTTTGATCTTTTTGGCATCACCCTCACCCTGCGCTGGTATGGCGTGCTGGCCATGGTTGGCCTGCTGGTGGGCGCCACCATCGCCGACCGCGAGATCAAGCGCCGCGGCGGGGATTCTGAAAAATTATGGGATGCCCTGGTTTGGCTGGCCATCGCCGGCGTGGCGGGGGCGCGCCTGTGGTATGTGGTCAACGACATCCTAAGCGGCAGCGTTTACTTCGTCGAGCAACCTATCCGCGCCCTGTACATCAGCGAAGGCGGGCTGCATATTTACGGGGCGGTGGTGGCCGGCCTGATCACGGCTTATTTCTATTGCAAGAAAGTCGGTTTCGATTTTCGGCTGCTGCTGGACGCGGCGGCCCCCGGTATGCTGGTGGGTCAGGCGATCGGCCGCATCTCCAATTTCATCAATCAGGA
>DATBWP010000207.1:0-2476 GCA_036514735.1 Anaerolineales bacterium | reverse complement strand
TCCCCGTACGCTGCTCCTGTGGGGAATAGGGGGCGCCATACTTTGCGAGACTGGAACTCTCGTATCGACTTTAGCAATTGCTGACCCGGGTTATTTGCGCCGACCCAATAAACCTGGGGCATGTTCAGGTCGCAGTATTCTAAAAATGCCTCCCAGGGAAAAGGGTTGTGTAAGTTGGGAAAACGGAAGCTGCTTAGAGCAATCGGCGTATCGGGGAGCCCGGCACGCAGTTCCTGCATATATTGCCTGGCTTTCACGTCCATGCCGCGAGCCTGGAACTCGATCTCGGCGTTCACCACAAAGCCCGGCAGGTTGAACTGCTTGACGCGCTGGATGGCCATGCGCGCTTCCTGGATTGGATATTGGCCATAGATGTATTGCCAACCCCAGGGTTGGATGCCCTTGGCCCGCAAGGCGGCTACCACGCCGGCAACGTGGTCTTCGCCGCCCTGGTAATTGTAGAGCTCGCGACCATCTTGAACTTTGTAGGTGTTGTAGGTGCCGCGGCCGTCGGCGATCTTCACCAGGACGTGAGACAGGCCTGCTTTCTGGGCGGCTTCCGCGATGGCAGTCGGATTCCCGCCTTCTACGCGGTGAATCCGCCATAAGTACATTCCTTTACCTTGCAGCATGAAATTCTTCCTTTTTGCTCATAATGGTTCGATGCAAATTTTGTGCCATAAAATCCCCGCACGGAGTGGAGCATGACTCTAGCTAGGTGGTAGGTGTTGGAGCCCCCTCCAGCCCCAGAGCTTTCGCCTCGCCCTGCATGGCTGCCAGCACCTGGCCGGCGTGCTCCCAAAGATCCACGCCGAATTCCTGCGCGGCAGCCTCTATCTCCGGTCGCTTGGCGCCGGCAGCAAAGGCTTTATCCTTCCACTTGTTCTTGATCGATTTCACAGTCACATCTGCGATTGATTTCGATGGGCGCACAAGGGTCACGGCAGTGATCAAGCCTGTGATCTCGTCGCAGGCGTAAAGCGCTTTTTGCATGCGGGTCGTGCGCGGAATGCCGGTGTGGTCGGCGTGGCTTTGGATGGCCTCCACGATGGCCTCCGGCACGCCGCGCTCCCTCAGAATAGGAGCGCCAGCTTGGGGATGCTGTTCCAGGGTGGGGTGGACCTCCCAGTCGAAGTCATGCAAGAGCCCTGCCAACCCCCAAGTTTCCTCGTCTTCGCCAAACAACCGGGCGTAGTGGCGCATGGCGGCCTCGACCGCCAGCATGTGACGCACGAGATTCTCGTTCTTTACGTGTTCGCGTACAATGTCCAGGGCTTCCTGACGGGTGGTCATGGCAGTTGGCGAGATCGCCGCATTCTAACACCAGCTCGTGGCGCGAGTCGGCGTTGGTTATCAAAATCAAGCTATTTGACAGCGATGGATTACACGAATCGCTCGCGGATCGCGGAACTTACGTAGTCTAGTGTTGCGACGGTGATAGTGATCAACCAGACTGCCAGACCTACCTGGGCGTACTGGTAAGTACGAATCCACTGGATGAGGATGAAACCGATACCGCCGCCGCCGACCAAACCAATGATGGTGGACATGCGCACATTGATGTCCCATCGGTAGATGGTGAATGAAATAAATGGCGGAAGTATCTGGGGGACGACTGCGTACACGATGGTCTGCAATCGATCGGCGCCGGTGGCGTATAAGGCTTCTAGCGGGCCAGGGTCGATGCTTTCAATGGCTTCTGAATAAAGCTTCGCAAGTGAAGCTATGGTGTGCAGCGTAAGTGCTATGGTGCCAGCAAAGGGTCCAAGCCCAATCCAAATCAAGGCGATGATGGCCCAGATTAGTGGCTCGATGGAGCGCACGATGTTTAATAAGGTTCTTGTGACTGCATAGATGATAAGGCCAACGGAAATATCGCCGCGCTTGCGATTGACCCAGGCAAAGGTGAAAGCTAGCACCGCAAGAATTACCGCGCTGATATAGGCGTAGATATTCTCCCTAGCTGCTGCCAGTTCAGGGTCAATGACGATGCTGAGAATTCCGCGACTAAAACCCAAGCCTAGGTAATAACCTGGCAGAGCGGCCATGAATGCCAACAAGAAAGCGGCTGTGAGTTGACCCGCGGTTTGACCGATGGCGCTTAGCAACGCGCCGAACAACCTTCCACCTAGTTGCATGCCCAGGAAGCTCAACAACAAAAGCAGAATAATAGCAATGAGGAAAATCTCGACCGGAGCTCGCTCCAATCCACCGAGAAGGCTTGCAACTTGGCCGGTGAGAATAACCGCCACCCAAGCTCCCAGACCCAATCCCGCCAAAGACCCCACTAGGCGATTCAGTGGCGTAACCACCGAGCCCATCAGGTTGCGGGCAGCTAAGAATGACACGGGGAAAGCAAAAATGATGCCAAAAAAAGTGGCCATCAAACCAATCATGATCGTTTCTAGCATGGCAGTTAGAGCCAAAGTCATATCATCGCTCAGTCGGCCGGCAAATACTTCCGTGCTTTCCTCAC
>DATBWP010000206.1:0-3149 GCA_036514735.1 Anaerolineales bacterium | reverse complement strand
CTCTACCTGGAACAGGCGCGCGCCGCCCTGCAGCTTGGCGGATTCTTTGGCAGCATCCTGCCCACCACCAACCAGGTCAGTGTATTGATCACCGCTTTGAAGGCAGCTGATTTTGGGTTTATCGAGGTTTCCGAGATCCTGCACCGGTATTATCTTCCTGTTGCTTCTCGTTTACGCCCAGCAGACACCATGACTGGGCACACCGGCTTTTTAATTTTTGCGCGATTATTGGAGGCCGGTCATTCTGAAGAAGGCGAGACAACTATTAATGAAGCGTAGACCCTTTGGTCGGTTCCCTTATCGCAAGCGCGGCCCGTTTGAGCGGCCATTCAAGCCGCGCGGTCCGCTGTTGCCCGGCCGTTCACTCAATCCGCGCGTCCAGCGCGAGCTGCGTCGCGCCAATCACCTAATGGCCATTGGCGAGCACATGAATGCGGCGCAGATCTTCGTATCGATCGCCAACCAGGCGAGCGACCTGGGCATTGTATACCCGGCGCCGATGTTGTTCCTGCAGGCCGCGCACGCTTATTTGTTGGGCGAGCAATTCAAAGAATCGCTGGAGCAGGCGAAAACCGGCCTGGAGCTTTTGACAGCACAAGAACGTTGGAAGGCCTTGCAAGAGGCAGGCGAAGGATATATCCAAGCCTTGCAGGGAGCGGGAAAAACACGTGACGCCCAACAGTTGCAGACCTGGCTCACAACCTGTTTGCAGGGCAAGGCTGTTGAAACGGCTACAGTTGCTCAGCTCCCGGAACGCTGTCCCTATTGCGGCGCCTCCATGAGCTTGGCGCAGATCAACGCGGGAAGCGGTCAGGCTGCCGCCTGCCAATATTGTGGCAGCGTGGTGCTTGCAGGCACCCACAGATAGCAGTGTCTCATTCCGTGGCTGCACTTACCGAACAACGCATCTGCGAGCTTCTGGCGGCCCGAGCCGCCAGCGCTAACAATAGCCCCATCCGCGAAAACTTTAGCACGCAGCCACCACAGCCTGCGGCGGTGTTGGTCCCACTGCTGCAGCAGGGTGGCGCCTGGCACCTCTTGTACATTTTGCGCGCCCAAGTGGCAGGGGATCTGCATAGCGCCCAGGTAGCGTTCCCCGGCGGCCGGTTTGAAGCGTATGAGACCCAAGCTGAACCAGCCGCCCTACGTGAGACCTACGAGGAGATCGGCGTGGATCCGGGAAGCGTTCGGTTGCTTGGCCGCCTGGAAGATTTCGTCACCATTAGTAATTATCAGGTGACCCCGTGTATTGGTGTCATTCCCTGGCCTACGGAACTGAAGCCAGAACCACGCGAGGTGCAGCGCGTCTTCACCATCCCGCTAAGCTGGCTGGCCGACCCTGCCAACCGCGAAGAACGCGAACGCATGGCGCCTCAGGGGCAGACCCTCAAGGTGATCTACTTCCAACAGTTTGGCAAAGAATTGCTTTGGGGCGTGACGGCGCGTATTACCTTAAATTTTTTGCAGGCGATGGAACTGGCCTGATGGCCTGTCAGGTGGAGTTGACTTTATGCAGCTTAATCAACTAATCTTCACGTTAGCATCTCTTGCGGGGTGGTTTTTCCTGGCGTTTGTAATCGCGGCAGCGTTCTATTCACGGCTGCAGCCAGGCGGTTCGGTCGAGAGAAGCGCCAAAATCTGGCTAAGCCTTCCTTTGCTGATTGTGCAAACCGCTTTATTTCTTTTAATAGGTTGGCTGCTCTGGCGCCCAATTCCCCTGTTCCTGGGTGAGCTGCACCAAAATATTCACCTGGTTATTGGTTCGGTTCTTTATTTTGGCGGACTGACCATTTACTTTTGGGGATTGTTCTCCCTGGGAAAACTGTTCGGCGCTTCCAGCGTTTTTGGCGTAAAACTGCAGGCAAGCCACCGGCTGGTTACCGGCGGGCCATTCCACTATATGCGCCATCCCATGTATGCCAGCCTGATCCTGCTCTCCTTTGGCGGTTTGCTGCTCTTTTTCACCTGGGCCATGTTAGTGGCTGCTATTTGCTCGCCTGCCCTCGTTATTCGAGCCCGGCGCGAGGAGCAAGCCCTGTCACGCCAATTCGGTGGCGAATGGGAACGCTATGCAGCTAGAACGCCCGCTTGGCTGCCGCGGCTTAAGCCGCCAGCGTGAAGATTCACGACCTAACCCCTTAACGCTTGGTTTTCCCCAGGCCTTTCTCCAGGGTTAACCGATAGTCGGTAAGTGCCTTTCTCCCGGCTGGGGTGAGTTTACAGATCGTCAGGGGGTATTTGCCCTTGAAAGTCTTTTCGATCTTCACATAGCCTGCTTTTTCCAGCTTGCTCAAATGGGCAGATAGGTTGCCCTTGGTCAACCCGGTCTCGCGTTGCAGGAACAAGAAGTCCGCAGATTCCACCGTTGAGAGGATCATCGCCAGCATGAGCCGGGATGGTTCGTGGATGACGCGATCCAGATCTGCCAAGCTCTGCAGGTTAGGCTTCATCGCCAGGCTCCGGTAGAGGGTTGTCTTTGAGAAAACGTTGCCACACGAACAGCCCGGCGGCGACAAACACCAGACCCATAGCTCCATAGTAAATGCCCAAGGCATAACCATCGCTGAAGCCGCTAAGGCCCCCGAGGATGCCCAAAAGGAGTGAAATAGCAGCGTAAAGATAGAAACGCCTGATCTCAAGCATGCGCGCTTGGGCAAAGACCAGCATCAGCCCGACCAGGAAACCGGTGATCACCACCAACCAATTTAATACGCTCGGCATCGGGATAGATAGAACCATGAGAGCGGCGATGACCGCAGCCAAAGCCGCGGCCCCGATGCGCCGGCTGGACTGGCGCTCCTTATCCACGCGATACTCAACAAAGCCGGCGCGGGGAACCACGTATTTGGCTTTTAACCCAAGCATGACCCGCCGGCCAAGATAGGCCAAGCCCAGCAACACGAGGATCAAACCAGCCTGTAACAGGCCCCCCAGCATGGAGGTATCTCCCAAATATTCCACCACTGCAAAGTAGACGCCCAATAAGATGAAGACCAGGCCGCCGACCATTTCACCCAGTCCATCCCTGAACCAATGACTTTGGACGTGCTGTTCCAACCGCCTTAATTCCGTTTGCATATCTCACTCCTTCTGGTTTGCGTCATAAACCAGTCTGCATATTTTTATACCTCCATGCGAAAAAAGTCAAG
>DATBWP010000205.1:0-9790 GCA_036514735.1 Anaerolineales bacterium | reverse complement strand
CCGCGCGCAAAAGGTCCACACCCTTCCCGCCGAACAGCCCGCCGGACATGGCCACGACCTTGGTGTGGGGTGACTGGAGCAGCAGCTTCGGAATCAGCTCCAGCCCATCCATCTGTGGCATGTAGAGGTCAACAAATGCCAGGGCGAACGGATGCGTTCCCACGAGGTTCAATGCGTCGAGGCGCCCATCACTTTCACCAGGAAGGCCTCCCCCAGCCGGTGGCGGCGCAGCGCCGGCATGGCGATGCGCTGGCCGGCTTCGGTAAGGCGCACGCCGCGGTAAGGCTCGTAAGTGGCGTAGCCGCCTTCGGTCAGACGGCGCACCATGCGGGCGATGGCTTGGGGGGAGGATTCCACCTGGGCCGCCAGGGTGGAAAGCGAAACCTGCGGCTTATCCTGCTGGATGCGGAATACCTCGGCGGCATAGCGCTGCATGGCGAGGCTAACTTGCTTTTCGGAGGCCATCAGTTGGCGAAACCCTCTCTAAAATTCTACTGCCTATTAAACTACTTTACAACCCGGGTGTTAACCTAATAAATATGAGCAATTTCTTAAATATTCTTGGCGTGATTATACCCTTCAGGCTAAGTTCCGCCACCTGTTTGGGCGCGTCACAAAGGTTTAACAATTCCATAAAACAGGAAGGGGCCTTCGAGCGTATAATGATTTGCTGAGGTCGAATGACACGCGAAACCCTGGAACGCAAGCTGCAGGAGCTGCTCGACGAAGTGTTGCTGTTGGGCAGCATGGTGGAACAGGCTACCCTGCAAGCGGTGCGCGCCCTTAGGGACCGCGACCTGTCGGCCGCCGAAGAGGTATATCGCAACGATCGCCTGATCAACGACAAGCGCTTTGAAATCGAAGAGCGCACTATCACCCTGATCGCCACCCAACAGCCCATGGCGCGCGACCTGCGCCTGCTCACCGCCATCCTGGAAGTGATCACCGAGTTGGAGCGCATGGGCGACTACGCCAAGGGCCTCGGCCGCATCGCGGTCAACCTGGGCACGGAAACCGTGCTCAAGCCGCCGCCGGAGCTGGTGAACATGGCTGAGCTGGGCGTGGATATGCTGCACCGCGCCCTGGAAGCCTTCGTGACCAACAATGCGGAACTGGCACGCGCCATCCCTAAAGATGACGATAAGGTGGACGCCCTGTTCACCACCGTGCACACCGCCATCCTGAAGCTGATGATCGCCCAACCGGACAACATCGCCCAGATTAACCACCTGCTGTGGGCCTGCCACAACCTGGAACGCCTGGCCGACCGGGTGACCAACATCTGCGAGCGCACCGTCTTCATCGCCACCGGCCAGCTGCTGGAATTCGACGTCAGCGATGACGAGCTGCGCGCCGCCAAGCCCAATCCCAAGGGATGAGGCCGCAGAACAGGCACGCAATTCAAATTGACATTGACCGCGATGTGTGTCATACTGACCGCCGCTGGTAGATTAATGTAGCCAGCTTAACAACCGAATAGAAACCTCACTTCACTATTTCATCGTAGAGGAGGTGTTGCCGATGGACAGTAATAGTCCCGAACTTCGCGCTGCGGCAGCCCTCCTCGCTGAAAAGCGATAAAGCTGCCGCAGCCGAAGTAAACACCCCAAGGAGCCACGCTGTGGCTCTTTGGCTTTAAGCGGAGAAAACAGTGATTAGTGACAAGTGATTAGGAAGGTTGTAATTCAGAGTGAGTCTGAATCCTAGTCCCCGAAACTGATGCCCAGGCCACGGGCAGTTTTCATGGCATCGCCGTCCAGGGCCACACGTTTGGGGTGTTGCAGAGCGTCTTCAAAGGATAGGTCAACAATAGCGCCCGCCTGGTAAGCCACCATGCGCCCAAAGCCGCTGGCGGCAGCCAGGCGCACAGCAGCGGCGCCGTAACGGGTGGCCAGCCAACGGTCGAAGGCGGTTGGCGTGCCGCCCCGCTGGATGTGGCCGAGCACGATGGTGCGGGTTTCCACCTGGCAGCTGTCTTCCAGTTGAGCGGCCACGTCGTAACTTACCCCGCCCAGGCGAGCTAGCTTGAGGTCCTCGGCGGCGCGGGCGAAGACCTGCTGTCCTCCCTTGGGTTTGGCGCCCTCGGAGACGACCACCAGGCTGTCCGGCTGGCCGGCCTGGTGGCGGGCAGTGATCTTCAGCGCGATCTTCTGGTGGGAAAAAGGGAGCTCGGGGATCAGAATCACATCAACGCCGCCAGCCAGGCCGGAGTGCAAAGCGATGAAGCCAGCATCGCGGCCCATCACCTCCAGCACCATCACGCGCTGGTGCGACTCGGCGGTGGTATGCAGCCGGTCTATGGCTTCCACGGCGACGTTGAGTGCCGTGTCGAAGCCGAAGGAAGCTTCGGTGCCGCCCACGTCGTTATCGATAGTTTTGGGCACGCCGATGACCGAGACGCCCATCCTGAAGAGGTCGCGGGCAATGCCCAGGGTGCCATCCCCGCCTACCACGATCAATGCGTCCAAAGCCAGTTGCTTAATGCGGTCGACCACCGCACCGGAAACATCCTCACGGACTTGCTTGCCATTGCGCACAACCAGGCGATCGAAGGGATTGCCGCGGTTGGCAGCGCCGAGGATGGTGCCTCCCTTTGGCAGGATCTCGTCTACAACGGTCGTGCTCAGCGGAAGCAAGCCATCCGGCTGCAGCAGCCCATCGAAACCATTGCGGATGCCAATGACCTCCCAGTGAAATTCCAGGTTGGCGGTAAGCACCGCGGCACGGATGACGGCGTTAAGCCCGGGAGCATCGCCTCCGCCGGTAAGGATGCCAATGCGCTTGATCACATGCTCTCCTTCACCGCTTAGGGCGAACTGACCAAGACAAAATCCACGACCAGCGGCAAGTGGTCATAGCTGCCGGGCTGCCCGCCAAGAAGCACATCCGCGGGGTGCAGGCCCCAGGCAGCCAGCACATCGGGGGTCAGCATGGTCGTGTCCAAGATGAAAGCGTTGACCGGCTGCAACAAACTGTCGGTGTAGAGGATACGATCGAAGAGGCCGGGAGCGAAGCTGCCGGAATCGTCGCGCCAGGTGTAGTAGTCCTCGCCCAGACCGTTGTGGCTGGGCCTAGCGTCGCTAAGGGTGGTGGCGTCCCAATCGGGGGCAAAATCGTTGCCATAACGGCGCTCGTTATAGATGTCGCCCCGCAACATCGTCCATAAGTGATTGTGCGGATCGGTGTCGTAGATGTTGAAATCACCCAGCAGCAGGTAGGGTGTAGATTCAGCCAAGTCCAGGTTTCCGCCGGAAGTCAGCGCATCCTGCATATGGGCCATGATCACATCGGCCTGCTCCTGGCGCAACAGGATGTCGGTGGTACTGCCACCTGCCTTGAAATGGGAGCAGATGAGATAGAGATCTTTGGTTCCGTAAATCTCAGCAGGCAGGTCCACCAGGGCGGCGGACTGCTGGAGAGCGTTGACCACGCCGGTAGTTATCAATTCGTAACCAACCTGCACCAAGGGATAGCGCGAGACGATGAAGGTGTCGCGTTCTTTGGCCACATACCAGTCTTCCTCGCTGCCCAAGGCACCGGTAACCAGGGCAGCGATCTGCTCAGTGCTACGCAGGTAGTTGATCTCCTGCAAGCAGAGGAGGTCTGGCTGGATGGCGGCTACCAGGCGCTGGAACTCGTCCACCCGGTTGAATTGGCGCAGTTCGTGGTTTTGAGGGTCATCATCCTGAAAAATGGAATCCCAATTGACGTTGTAGCTGAGCACTCGTAAGCTGGTCTGACTGGGGCGTGGCAGGAAATCATCGTAAGAGCTGAGGGTGGGCTCCGGGGTTGGCGCCAGCGTGGGGCGAGCGGTGGGCGTCGGGGTCTTAATTACCGCCTGCGTGGGCGTCGACGAGGGAACGGATGGCACAGATGACTTGCAGGCAGCCAAGGCGAAAAGGATGATGGAAAGCAAGGCGAGACGGTTCATGTGGAGGGGATTGTACTGCGGGGAGCACTGGTGCCGGGGAGCTGGTTTGTGTGGTTTAAATACAGCAACCTATGTGGAACGAGGTTATTTGGAAGACCAGGTTCTAGGGAACTCGCTGTGTTGATTCTTACCTGGATAAGGAGTTTAGGAGTCCGCTCGAAATGACAAGCAAAGTGGTGATTCGAAAGCAAAGCCCGCGGCGGGGGCCGCGGGCTTTGGTGATTCTGGGAGGTGAGACTGTTACTGTGTTTCTGCTACTGCTGCTTCGGCGTCAGCTTGGAGCTGATCGAGGATAGCCTGGATCGCTGCTTCATCAGCTGCGGCCATAGCGGCATCGAAAGCGCCCTGGATCAAGCCGCGCACCGCGCCATGAGCTGGCAGGTTCGGCTCGGCGACGCCATACTGCATCAGGTCATAGGACTGTGCCCATACCGGATCATCGTCAGGCTTGGTTCCCAAGTCGGTGGTCGACTGGGTGGGGAAGTAACCTGTCATGGAAACCCACAAAGCCTGGGTCTCGGGCGAGGTGAGGTATTTCAGGAAGATCCAGCTCGCCAGGTCGCTGTCCGGGTTGGTGGTGACGATGCCGGCCATCTGGCCGAAAGCGTTCACAACCAGCGTGCCATCGGGGCCGGGGACGGGGATGGAACCCCAGACGTCGGTGCTGCCGATGTCGTCGAAAGCAGCCTGCTGGAAGGGGATACCGGCAGTGGAGCTATTGGCAAACAGCGCCATGCGATTGGCCAGTTCCGGATTGGGGAAGCTGGGCGTGGTGAGCGTGCAGCCACTATCCACCAAGTCCTTAAGGAACACGGCGGCTTGCAGGCTGGCTTCGTCATTCAGCTTGTAGTTGCTGCCATCGTCATTGAGGCCGGTGCCACCGAAAGCCCAAATCCACGGCAGGACGTTAGAAGCGCCGTTGAAGATCACGTAGCCGGCGTCATCATTGTCGGGATTGTCATCGGCCGCATTGGCTGCAGCCGCGGCACAAGCCTGCTCTTTGAATTCAGCCGAGGTAGCCGGCGGGCCATCGAAACCAAGTTCCTCTGCCCAGGTGAAGTTGTAGAAAAGCACCTGCGCGGACTGGTTGACGGGGATGCCGACCTGCGTGCCATCCGCCTGGGTGCCGGAGCTCAGCGGCCCGGGGAAGATGGAAGCCCAGACTTCGGGGTTAACGCCATACACGGGATCTTCAATGTAGGGGTTGAGGGCGGAGATGACACCCAAGCCATACCAGCGGGACAAGCCGTTGGGAAAGCCCATGGTGAGGCTGGGCAATTCGCCAGTGGTGATGGCGCCGTTGATGGCAGTTTCCAGGTCACCCTGGCTGCCCTGGGGCACATTCTCCACGGTGATGCCAAATTCATTTTCGGCATTGAACTTGTCGATCACCGCCGTCATGCCTTCCAGGTTGGCGCCGCTGCTAAAGGCATGCCAAAAGGCGATGGTCTGGCCATTGGGATCGCCTTCAAGGGCGGTCACAGGCGCAGCCTCGGTGGGAACCTCGGTGGGGGCAGGCACATCGGTCGGTTCTTCGGGGGCGGCGGTGGGGGTAGCCGCCGGGCCGCAGGCCGAAAGGATCAACATGGCAACCGTGGCCAGGGCTAAGATGGTGTTGAATTTTCTAACCTTCATGTCTTTTTCTCCTCACAATTTTTACGGGTTGGTAAGGCAGAAATAAACTCTGTCATCTAGGAAGTCCTTAAATTGTCCTACCAGGCACCACCTCCTCCCAAAAAAGATTATTAGGTCTCAGATTTCTCAGAAAAACGAGATCAGCCTTTCAAGCCACTGCGTGCGATGCTTTCGGTGAATTGCTTTTGCGTCAGGAAATAGAGGATGAGGATGGGCACGATGGTGATCACCGACCCAGCCATCACCAGATTGAGTTCGCTGCCTGCGTCCTGCACGAAATCGTAGAGCCCCACCGAAATGGGCAACCATTCCGCAGTATTGGTCACCAAGAGCGGCCAAGCCAGCGCGTTCCAAGTGCCGATGAAGGAAAGGACAATGATCACCATGACCGGCGCCTTGGCCAACGGCAGAACGATCTGCCAAAGCATGCGCAGATGTCCGGCGCCGTCCATCTTGGCGGCGTCGAAGAGTTCCTCCGGGATCTGGGCAAAGAATTGGCGCAGAAGGAACAACGAAAACACGGAACCCATGAAGGGGATGGTGAGGGCCGGCCAATTATCTATCCAGGGGATAGGCCCCACCCTGCCCAACCAGGTGACGGTCAGCAAGTTGGGGATCATGGTCACCATGCCCGGAATCATCATCGAACTGAGCAACAGCGCGAAAAGGGCATCGCGACCGGGGAACCTGATGCGCGCAAAGGCATAGGCTGCCATGATGCTGAAGGTCAATTCGCCTGCTAGGGTGATCACCGTGATCAAAACAGAATTGACCAAATAATCTGAAAACTGCGCATCTTGCCAAGCGCGCAAGTAATTTTCCGGATGCCATTGGCTGGGAATGAAAGTGGCGCCAATGGATTCGCCCAGACTCATGAACGATTTCAAGATCATCCACACGAAGGGGCCTAAAGAAATAAGGGCGCCTAGGCTTAACATGGCATAGGTGAACACCGTCCAGAGCGTTCCGTAGGCGAACAACGGCCGCTGGACGCGCTCTTTCAGGTGCGGCAACGCCTTTTCGCTTAACACGGTATCAGCCATAAAAGACGCGCCTGCCTTGCACGCGGTTATTGATGTAAGTGAGGCTCAATATGATAGCAAACAAAATGAAGGCCAGAGCTGAGGCGTACCCATAGCGTCCCTTGGTGAAGAACTCGTCAAAAATCACGATACTAAACGTATCCACCGTACCAAGCGACTGACCCAGGCGCATCACCCAGATGGTATTGAACGCCTTGAAGGTGCCCATGATGGCGATGAGCGAGAGGAAATAGGTGGTAGGCGAAAGCAAGGGGAAAGTAATGTGGCGGAACACTTGCCAACGGTTGGCGCCGTCAATCGAAGCTGCTTCGGTGAGTTCGTTGTCAATGCTGGCGAGGCCTGCCAGGTAGATCACGGTGTTATAGCCAACGAAGGTCCAAACCGACAGCGTGATGATCACGACCAAGGCCAAGCTGGGCCCGGTGAGCCAACCTGCCAGCAGTATTTCAAGATCATCGGGGAGCCAGGTGGGAATGATGGCCTGGGGAAAATTAGTGACTCCCAGCCCCTCGGCCAGCATGGTGAAGATGCCGCGCGGCTCGCGCAGCCAGGCCTGGGTTTCGAGGCCAAAGAAGCCAAGGATCAGGTTGGCAGGCGCTACGGTGCGCTCCGAAAACATGAGGCGGAAGACGGTGGCGCTGGCGATAGCAGGAGTGACATAGGGCAGGAAAAAGATGATGCGGAAAAATTCCGAGCCGCGCATCTTTTGGAAGAGCAATACAGCCAGGAAAATGGCGATGGTTAATTGCACCGGGACGGTGCCCAGGGAGAAGAAAATGGTGACCCGGAGTCCGTCCCACAAATCCAGGTCGCCGGAAGCCACAATCGAGGGGATCTCGATAATTAGGAGGACTGCCGCCACCATAAGGGCGCTGGCCCCCATGATGCGCAAGAAGAAATAGCGGTTGCGGTCTTCGCCACCGGCGCTTTTCCAAAGCCGCCAGCCGAAATACAGCAGAATAACCCCTGAAGCGATCATCACAAACTGCGGCCAAAAGCCGGGATCAGCACCGCCTTCCATCGCTGCGGCGTAAGCGGTGTTGACCGACTGAAAGGTGAAATAGAGCAAACCCAGGCCAATGGCGGTCGACAGCCAGGCGCCAGTGAATCCGCGCTGATAGCTGTTGTTATGGTCGATCTTCAGGAAGTACTTAGCAAGTTGGCTGGCAGCGAAGGCAGCCAGCAGGACGCCAACAAAGAGCAGCCAGGCAGGATAGACCGTTTCCGCGAAGAAGGCCTCGCTTAGCAAGCGCATGAACAGATCGCGGGTGCGTTCGAGGCCGCGCATCTTGCGAGCGATATCCAGGAATTCGGGCAGCTGGTAAAAAATCCAGCGGAGGAAAGCCAGGATGGCGGCCGCATACAAGCCCCCGGGGATGGCCAACAGCCAGGGGCGCTGGTTCTCGTCACGCGCCCGGCGTACCAGGCGGCGGGTGATGCTGAAGCCGCCGTAGAGCGCGCCCAAACCGAGCGCAAAGGCACCTATGTAAGCCAGGTTGTCGATGGCGGCCACATAATTGCCCAGGCCGATGAATTCGTCCCGCAGGATCAGCCATTTATGCAGGCTAACGTAAAGGGCAAAGGCTACGGGGAAGATGCCGAACAGAAAGATGAGGAAGATGGCCGGGGCAATGAGCCCATAGGCGGTGAGATATTCACTGAATTCGCGCCCGCGACGACCGGCGAAGAATTGCTGCAAACGACCCGGAAGAGCACGCGCAGAGTTCATTTGTCAGCGGCTGTCCTTTGCGATGCGTGGAGCGGACCCAGTAGTGTTATCGGTAACCATGGTTGAGGATGGAATCGAGCTTGTGCAAACATTATAAAAGGAAAAGGGCGCAGAACGTCAAGCCAAGAAAATTTTCTAACCTTTAATTGCGATCCAGAAACTCCGGAATACATTGGCAAGAACTCCCCTTAGTTACCCTAATAGAGCGAAGGTGCCCCCACGGGGATTCGAACCCCGGTTTTAGCCTTGAAAGGGCCACGTCCTGGGCCTCTAGACGATGGGGGCAAAGCGAATGCAAAAGAGCGCGTACTGATTACCGCTCTCACATGCGCGGCGCGGGCGGCATTGTACCATGCAGCCCAGGGCTTAGCCCGAAGCGTTTACGACGAGGACGGGATGATCGATAATGCCGATAGAGTCGAGGGGGTAATAGCGGAAGATGGCTTTGCCAATAATTTTTTCAATTTGTAGCGGACCCCACGTGCGCGAGTCCGAAGAGGCGTCGCGATTGTCGCCGAGTACATAGACGTACCCCTGCGGAACAATCACTTCCCCCAAATCCTGGGAAGCTGGAGTACTAAGGTAAGGTTCCTCGATGTGCTGTCCATTGACGTAAACCTCACCGGCATAGATAGCCACGCGATCTCCCGGCAGACCGATCACGCGCTTGATGTAATCTTCCTCGGGATTGAGTGGATAGGGGAACACCACCACGTCGCCGCGTTGGATCTCGCCCCACTGGTAGGCCAAGCGGTTGACGATCACATAATCGTTGTTGTGGAAGGTCGGCTCCATACTGCTGCCATCGACGCGAATTCGGGCGGACACAAGATTAATGGCAAAGAACAACACCAGCGCCAGGATAATCGTCTGGATGGCTTCGAGCAAAAGGCTGTGTCCCCGCTGGCGCGGTTCCTCCTCCAAGGCCACCAGGTTTTGGCGATCCAAGGGGCTTAGTTCAGGAGGGGTTGAGGGCACAGACATGGTGCAGAACAAAAGCTGAGCCAGGTCAGCTTTATTCAAGGCTGGGATTATACAGCCTCACGAGGTCAAAAAGCAGGACGTCGTTATTCGAACTTAACGAATTCCGTCCAACAAAGGAAATTCAGGTTCAATCTAAACTTGAAATTGCCAGCGAATCGACGATGCCGACAATCACAGAGATAACGCAGGCATCCGGGTTACGCAGCGCCTGCCGGGCGTGCTTCGGGAGTTTCTAGTTGGCTACGCCGACTAGCGAAACTCCAAATATTTGGTTCGGTACTTATCCTCGATGGGGCACCTTCGCTCTATTAGGGTATCTAAGGGGAGTTCTTGCCAATGTATTCCGGAGTTTCTGGACCGCAATTAAAGGTTAGAAAATTTTCTTGGCTTGACCTTCTCCGCCCTTTTCCTTTTATAATGTTTGCACAAGCTCGATTCCATCCTCAACCATGGTTACCGATAACACTA
>DATBWP010000204.1:0-5229 GCA_036514735.1 Anaerolineales bacterium | reverse complement strand
CTTCCCTGGGCATCAGGCCGCGCACCGGCTCAGCGCCCACCTGTTCGCAGATGGCGACGTGGTGGCCGTTGCCGATCAGTTTGGCCAGGTAAGTCTCGGCGGCATGGTGGGGCACTCCCGCCATGGGCACCCGCGTGCCCTTGGCAACGTTGCGCGAAGTGAGCACGATATCCAGCTCGCGGGCGACCAGCTCGGCGTCCGCATCGAAGGTCTCATAGAAGTCGCCGAGCCGGAAGAAGACAATCGCCTGGGGATGCTGGCGTTTGATATCCAGATATTGCTGGCGGACGGGGCTTACGTACTCGTCAATGGCGGCAGCGCGGGCCATGGCGGAATTCTAACAGTAGCCGGAGGCTATTCGAAACGCGTAGTCAGGAAATGAATCAATCAAGAGGAACCGGGCTAGCCTTTGCGAGCAATCAAAAACCAGGTAAGCACTCGACCCACACCCTTGATTTCGATATCACCGCGCGGTTGGCAAAGAAAATCTTCCTTGATCAGTTCGTAGGTGGATTGGGCTATCTGAATGCGGTCGGGCTCACTGTGTGATTCCATGCGACTGGCCAGGTTTACGGCGTCACCCCATACGTCATAATGAAATTTGCGTCGCCCGATAACTCCGGCCACAACCTGGCCTGAATTGATGCCCACCCGAAATTGGATTGGGTAGCCGCGGCGAGTCGCCACCGCCTGGACCGTGTTGCGGAGTTCCAGGGCGAAATCGGCCAGCGCTTGAGCGTGGTCGGCGCGGGCCCCAGGAGCCCCTGACACAACCATATAGTTATCCCCGATGGTGCGGATTTTTTCCAAACCGCGTTGCTCTACCAATTCGTCCAGACGAGAGAATATCTCATTAAGCAATGAGACGGTCTCTTCAGGCGTCATCTGTATCGAAAGCGGCGTAAAGCCGACCATATCCGCAAAGAGGATACTGACGTGTTCATGCCGGTCGGCAATGATGCGGCTCTCATTTTTCAGGATGGCGGCTATCTTGCGCGGCAGCACATTGAGCAATAAGCTTTCGGTTTTTTGCTGTTCGCGATCCAACAGGCTGTAGGCTCGATCACGCTGACCGATGTAATAGTTGATTAAGGCAATGGCGATCAGGGATACCCCAATGATATTGATCACGAAGAACCAAATCTTGATGCCAAGAGAGAGATTATTTTCCAATCGGACATAAGGCTGGACAAGCCCGCTGAGCACGACTAGGAATACATAAGCCGCTCCCCAGCGCACAGCCTGGCGGCGCCCCGCAAACACAAAGGCCTCAAAAGGCGCGGTGAGCGACCACAGAATCACTGCGCTGGAATTAACAAATCCGCCCAAAACCACTTGCAGCACAAAGGGCAACAAGAGGACCAGGAAAAGTTCGGTCCCAACAAATAAACGATAATTGCGGGTCAAGAGATACAGGGCTATGCTGAAGAACACAAAAACAGCGTAGCTGGACGGAATAAGCGCAGCCAAAGGTTCGCCGAAAATGGCATATAAACCGCCCCAAGTGAAGCCGATAGGAATCATGGCAAAAGCATAGGCGAGAAAGGCGCTTTTTTGCGTGCGCTGTTCTGGAGAATCCCCAGATACAGCAACAGAGCGTTCGAGTTTTGACAAGAGGTTCACGGCGGGCGTCTCCTAATAGCTGGAGCTAATAAACTTATTGTAAAAGGGAGGGGAGGGTCGGGCAAAGCAAAAGCAACCATCCGGGATTAGGTTTTTCTCATTTATAATCCCAGCACTATATTTTCGAGAAACGGAGGTTCAGGCAATGGCTAGTGTAACATATGACCACGTCACAAAGAAGTTCGGTGAAGTCATCGCGGTCAACGATCTGGACATCAAGATCAAAGACAAAGAATTCCTCGTCCTGGTGGGCCCTTCAGGCTGCGGCAAAACGACTGCATTGCGCCTGTTGGCCGGGCTCGAGGACATCACCAGCGGCACGATCCTGATCGGCGAGCGGGTGGTCAATGAACTGGCGCCCAAGGACCGCGACATCGCCATGGTGTTTCAATCCTATGCGCTCTACCCCCATATGACCGTCTTCGAGAACATGGCTTTTGGCCTGCGCCTGCGCAAGATGGAAAAAAACGAGATCCAACGGCGGGTGGACAAAGCCGCCAACATCCTGGGCATTCAGGAGCTGCTGACGCGCAAACCGCGCCAGCTTTCCGGCGGCCAGCGCCAGCGCGTGGCCGTGGGCCGCGCCATCGTACGCGAGCCCAACGTGTTCCTGCTCGATGAGCCGCTCTCCAACCTGGACGCCAAGTTGCGTGTCCAGACCCGCGCCGAACTCAGCAAACTGCACAAGGACCTGGCCACCACCTTCATTTACGTGACCCACGACCAGGTGGAAGCCATGACCATGGCGTCACGCATCGCGGTGATGAACAATGGCCTCCTGCAACAGATCGACACGCCGCACAACCTGTACGAAGCCCCGGCCAACAAATTTGTGGCCGGCTTCATCGGTTCCCCGGCGATGAACTTCTTCGATGCCAAAGTGGCCAAAGCCAACGGCAAGCTGGTGGTCGATGCCGGCGACTTCCAGGTGGATGCGCCCAAGAAAAGCACCAAGGCCTATGAGCCCTATGTCGGCAAGCCGATCACCCTGGGCATCCGCCCGGAGGACATCCACAATATCCAGTTCACTCCGCCCAACATCACCACCTCCAATGTGGGTGGCCAGATCGAAGTGGTGGAATTGATGGGCAACGAGATCGTGGCCTATCTGAAGACCGGCAAGGCCAGTTACGTGGCCCGCGTCGATCCGCGCTCCGATTACAAATACGGCGATAAGGTGGAAGTAGCTTTCAATACCGATAATTTGCAACTGTTCGACCGCGAAACGGAGAAAGCCATCCGCTAGGCCGGAATCTCCACTTTGCGAAATCAAAGGTAACGCGTAAGATAGGTATACGCGTTACCTTTTTTTATCGAAGGGAAACCATGCCCGCAGAGTATCTCCTCCCGCTTTTACGCAGCGACAGCCAGAGCAAGATCGTGCTCCTGGTGATGGACGGACTGGGGGGTCTGCCGGTGCCGCCCGCAGATCTCACCAGCCTGGAAGCTGCCAGGACCCCTAACATGGACCGCCTGGCGGCCGAAGGCAGCCTGGGACGCACGGTACCGATTCGGCCTGGCATCACGCCCGGCTCCGGGCCAGCCCACCTGGCCCTCTTCGGCTATGACCCGCTGCATTACCTGGTGGGGCGTGGTGTGATGGAAGCCCTGGGGATCGGCATGCAGGTGGCTCCCGGCGACGTGGCTGCCCGCGGCAACTTCTGTACCCTGGACACGCAAGGCCTGATCAGCGACCGGCGCGCCGGCCGCATAGCGAGCGAAGAAGGCAAAACTATTGTGGAAGCGCTGCAAGGCATCCGGCTGGATGGCGCACAGGCTGAAGTGCGCCACGTGAAGGAATACCGCTTCGCGCTGGTGCTGCGCGGCGCGGGACTCGCCGGCGAGATCGAGGACACCGACCCCCAGGTCGCCGGCGCGGCGCCGCTGCCCGCAGTGGCCCGCGAACAAGCTTCACAAAAAGCTGCGCGTTTGTTCAACGACTGGGTAGCGCAGGCTCAAAAGATCCTGGCCAAGCAACCCAAGGCCAACGGACTTACCCTGCGCGGCTTCGGCAGCGATCCCAAACTGCCGACATACCAGGAAGCCTACGGGCTGCGGGCGGCTTGCGTGGCGGTATATCCCATGTACCGCGGCGTTTCCAAACTGGTGGGCATGGACGTGATCCAATTCAGCGGTGAGACTCCTGAGGATGAGTTCGCCGCGGCCGCCTCCGTTTGGGGCGATTACGATTTCATCTTCATCCACGTCAAGAAGACCGACAGCATGGGCGAGGACGGCAACTTCGCCGGCAAGGTGCAGGTGATCGAAAGCGTGGACCAGGCGCTTTCCACTCTACTGAAGCTCAAGCCGGATGCCATCGCCATCACCGGGGATCACTCCACCCCGGTGCCCATGCGCAGCCATTCCTGGCACCCGGTGCCGCTGCTGCTCTGGTCCGCCAGGCAGGCCTTCCCCGATAATCAAACCCAGTTCGGCGAGCGCAACTGCGCCAAAGGCGGCCTGGGCACGATCCCGGCTACCGACTTGATGCCGCTGCTGCTGGCTCACTCCGGGCGCCTGGAAAAATTCGGGGCTTAACCGCTTCGATCTGTGATGCTCATCTAGCTTTCGCCAGACCAGCGCACCAACCCGGAGCATCAGCATGGACATCCTCTCGCCCCAAATAAACGACTTCCTCACCAACCTGGTCCCCCCGCGCCCTCCCGAGCTGCGCAAGATGGAAGCCTACGCGGAGCAGCACGACTTCCCCATCATCGGGCCGATCTGCGGCCACCTGTGCTACCAACTGGCCCGTCTGCTGGGCGCCAGGCGCGTCTTTGAAATGGGCTCGGGCTACGGATATTCCACCGCCTGGTTCGCCCAGGCGGTAAAAGAAAATGGCGGCGGCGAAGTGCACCATGTGGTCTGGGATGAGAAACTTTCCCTGCTGGCGCGCGGCCATCTGACCGCGTTGGGCTACCAGGGGCTGGTCAAATACACCGTCGGGGAAGCCATCCAGGCCCTGCAGGTGGCCGAAGGATCCTTCGATCTCATTTTTATGGACATTGATAAGCAAGATTACCCAAAAGCCATCTCCACTATTTACGAAAAGCTGCGCTTGGGCGGCCTGTTGATCATCGATAACATCCTGTGGAGCGGCCGCATCTTCGACCCCAAGGACCAATCGGCTGCCACCCAAGCCATCCGCGAGACTACCGGCGTGCTGGCCAGCTCCGACCGCTGGCTGACCAGCATAATCCCGCTGCGCGATGGTTTGCTGCTGGCCACCAAACAAGCCTGAGCGGGCGCGCCGGAAGGTGAAAACCTGCTGATAGAATCCTGGCCATCCTCAGATGGCCGGCCCACGCCTCTTACGAATAAGTGATTTTTTCCTTCTGCTGGTCGCCTGGTTCACGGCGGCCCTGAGCGCTTACCTAATAACCGCATTTTTTTCTTCCCCGGCACCCAGCCTTTATCAGGTCAGCTTTATCCCGCTCCTGGTTACCGTCCTCGTTGCGGTTCCCGTTTACTTCGGCCTGCAAGCCTTGCGAGCCATGCCGTTCACCCGCTGGCTGGCCGCAAACTGGCCCACGCTGGCGGTTGTGCTGCTCGTGGGTCGCTTTGCTTACCGCATTGTGGGGATCAGTTTTTCCTTTCCCAATTTGC
>DATBWP010000203.1:0-14139 GCA_036514735.1 Anaerolineales bacterium | reverse complement strand
GACGAAATCGGGCAGTTCTTTGAAATAAATGCGGCCGCGGGAACCTTCGCGGATCTGGACCTGGTCACCCACTTTGAGCAAGGTCGAAGGTACGTCGGTCCGGCGGCCATTCACGGTGAAGTGGCCATGGCTCACCAATTGGCGCGCCTGGGCGCGACTGCTGGCAAAGCCCAGCCGGTAAATGACATTGTCCATACGGGTTTCGAGCATCTGGAGCATGGTGAGGCCGGTGAGACCGCGCGACTTGAGAGCTTCGCGGAAATAGCGGCGGAACTGGCGCTCAAAGATGCCATACACGCGGCGAGCCTTCTGCTTGGCGCGCAACTGCTTGCCAAAATCCGATTCGCGCGAGCGGCGCCACTCGGCGCCCTTCCCGTGCAAACCGGGGGGATAATTGCGGCGCTCGATGGCGCATTTGGGTGAAAAACAGCGCTCACCTTTGAGGAAAAGTTTCTCTCCCTCGCGGCGGCACAGTTTACATACGGGGTCGGTGTGTCTTGCCATATACTCCTAAAGTCCTTACATCCGGCGCCGCTTGGGTGGGCGGCAACCGTTGTGTGGCAGCGGGGTAACGTCTGAAATGGAACGAACTCGCAAGCCCATGCTCTGCACGGCGCGTACAGCAGACTCGCGCCCAGGCCCAGGGCCTTTTACAAATAGCTCGATCTCCTGGATACCTAGATCCTGGGCAGCCTTAACGGCGCGTTCCGTGGCCAAGCGGGAAGCAAAGGGCGTGCTCTTGCGCGAACCCTTGAAACCTACCAGGCCAGCGCTGGCCCAGGTAAGCGTATTGCCCTGGCCGTCGGTCACGGTAACAATGGTGTTGTTAAACGTGGCGAAAATATGGATATGCCCAAAGGCCACGCTGCGCTTAACAGTTTTCTTTGCGCTACGCGCGCCGCGCGCCGGCTTTTCGGCTTGCGGGGCTTCAGCCTCGGGGGCTTCGCCCTTGCCTTTTTTAGGTTGGGCTTCTTCTGGTTTTGCTTGTTTCTCTTTAGCCATGCTCGATGCTCCCAGGCCTACTTCTTAGTGGCGCCGCGGCGGCGACCGCGACCAGCCACCGTCTTGGCGGGGCCTTTGCGGGTACGGGAATTGGTGCGGGTGCGTTGACCGCGCACCGGCAGGTTACGGCGGTGGCGCAAGCCGCGATAGCTGCCAATTTCCAACAGGCGCTTGATATTTAGCTGCACCTCGCGGCGCAGGTCACCTTCCACCTTCAGGTTCTTGGTAATGTAATCACGCAGCTTGGTGACTTCATCATCGGTGAGGTCCTTGACCCGTGTATCTGGATTAACTTCGGTCTGCGCCAGGATCTGCTGGGAGGTGGTGAGGCCAATCCCATAGATATAAGTCAAGCCATATTCAACGCGTTTGTCGCGTGGCAGATCCACGCCTTCAATACGTGCCATTCATCTCCTAGCCTTGTCGCTGCTTGTGCTTGGGGTTGCTGCAAATGACATACAGCTTGCCCTTGCGCTTCACGATCTTGCAGCGCGCACAACGCTTCTTTATTGATGCTGTCACTTTCATTCCAAATTGCTCCAAAAAATCCTTAATCCTGTCGGCAAACGACCAATTCTATCTGTCTTTTCACTTTCCGTCCAGACCCCGGTTACTGGGTCAGGATAAGCGGCTCACCTTCGGTCACCGCCACCGAGTGTTCGAAGTGGGCGGTCAGTGAGCCATCCGCCGAAACTACCGTCCACTGGTCGGCCAAGACCTTGGTGCGATGGGTGCCCACCAGCACCATGGGTTCCAGGGCGATGGTGATCCCGGGCTGCAGCAACAGGCCGCGTCCGGGGGTGCCATAGTTGAGCACCTGGGGGCCTTCATGCATCTGCCGTCCTACCCCGTGACCTGAATAATCCTGCGGCACGTGGTAACCATGGTCTTCCACCCAGTGCTGAATGGCAGCTGACACATCGCCCGCGTGGCGGCCGGGGCGCATCTGGTCGATGCCTATGCGCAAGGCTTCGCACGTCACGTCAATCAGCATCTGCGCTTCGGGGCTGATCTCACCGATGCCAATGGTGAAAGCCGAGTCACCCACGAAACCCTTCCACACCGTGCCGCAATCCACCGAAAAAATGTCGCCTTCGCGTAAAACGCGCTTCTCACTCGGCAGGCCATGCACCAGCTCTTCATTGATGCTGGCATTGATGGTGGCCGGGTACGGGTAGGGCCCAGGGTATTTCAGGAAGGCCGGCGTGGCACCGTGATCGCGGATGACCTGCTCGGCGACCTTATCCAGCTTTGCGGTGGTGACACCTGGGCGGATGTTCTTGCGCACTTCCTCCAGCGCCAGGGCGTTGATGTGCCCAGCTTCCTTCATCAGCTCGAGTTCGGCCGCGCTTTTCAAGACCACGTTGCGTTCCCAGCTCATTGGGGGGCCCCACCAGCCCCTGTGGATAGCGCCGCGAGCAACTCCGCCGTGACGGCCTCAATGGTTTGGGCCCCGTTGATATCCACCAGCACTCCCTGCTTGCGGTAATGCTCGATCAGCGGAGCGGTCTGCTGGAAATAGACGTGGATGCGGCGTTGGACGGTTTCGCGCTTGTCATCATCCCGTTGGTAAAGTTCCGAGCCGTCAATATCGCAGACACCCGCCTGCTTTGGCGGATTGAACTCGTCGTGATAGATGTGCCCTTCCGCGCGGCAGGTCCAGCGGCCGCTCAGACGCTTGACCAGCTCTTCCTCATCCACCTGGATGTAGGGGACCCGGTCCACTGCGCCGCCGAATTCCTTCAGCATCTTTTCCAGGGCTTGCGCCTGGGCTGGAGTGCGTGGATACCCATCCAGCACCGCACCCTGGGCACAATCCGGTCTGGCTAAACGCTCGCGGATCATGGCAATGGTTACATCATCGGGGACCAGGTCGCCGCGGTTGATGTAACCTTCCACCAGCTTGCCCAGTTCTGTTTTGTTGTTAATGTTCTCTCGAAAGATATCTCCCGAAGACACATGCGCTAATCCGGTCCTCTCAGAGATGATCTCGGCCTGGGTCCCCTTTCCAGCCCCAGGCGGGCCTAGTAAGACGATGTACGTTGGCAATCTGGCCTCAGCATAATCCTGAGGAGCTCAACGTACGAGCAGGGATTCCTCGTACCCGTGCAACTTCAACTCGGCATCGATGTTAAAGAAGGTCTCGCGCACCGTGCCAACCACGATCAACAAGCCAGAGGAGCTAACCAGGAACAAACTGGCTTGGCTGCCGCCAGCGGTGAGGAACGGGAACAACGCGGTGACCACAAAGGGAAGCACAGCGATGCCGCCCAGGAAAAGCGCCCCGGGCAGGGTGATGCGGCGCAGCACGCTGGTGAGATATTTCTGCGTAGGCGCGCCGCGGCTTACACCGGGGATCTGCGCCCCAACCCGTTTCAAGTTCTCGCCATAGTTTTGTTGGGCAAAGAGGACGTCGGTGTAAAAGAAGGAAAACGCAACCACCATGAGGAAATACAACAGCCAATACCAACCACCCTGGGGATTGAAAAAGCCCTGGATGCCCTGGGACAAGCCAACCACCCAGGCGGTTTGCGAGTTTTGGAAGAAAGTGGCCACGATGGAAGGCAGCTGCAAAATGGCCTGGGCAAAGATCAACGGGATCATGCCGGACATATTCACCATCAGCGGCAAGGTGCCCTTGACCGGCATGGACATGCGGTTGCCCATGCGGCGCCCTGGGTACATAACGGGCACGTTACGCCGCCCTTGCTGCACATAAACGATCACGAAGATAGTGAGCACCATGATCACGGCGATGAAGATCATCGAGATCCAACCCGCCGAGGTGCCGGCCAGCAGGTCAATGAAGTTGCCGGGGATGCGTGAGATGATGCCGGCAAAAATGATCAGCGACAAGCCCTGATTGCGGATGCCGTATTCGGAAATCAACTCGCCAAGCCAGATGCCGAACATGGTGCCGGCGGTCATGCTGAAAATGATAGCCACCGAACCCAGCACGTTGACTCCCTCCCCAAAGAAGCCAAAGCCCTCGATCACCTGGCCGCCTGCAATAGTGGAAAATATGTTGATCTGCCCGATCGCGGTAAGGGCTGCCATAGGCACGGCGAGATAATAAGTCCACCGTTCCATCCATTTGCGGCCTTCACGCGGATCCTCTTCCATGCGGCGTTGCAGCGAAGGAATGATAGGCAGCAATAGCTGCAAAATGATCTGGGCGGTGATGTAGGGATAGACACCCATGGCCAGCACGGAGAAATTAAGCAGCGTGCCACCGGAGATGAGGTCGATCAGACCCACCAGGGTGGAACCCGCACTGCCCTGCGCCATTAACGAAGAAATCAATTCCCGGTTTACGCCGGGAACGGGGACGTGAGAGACCAGGCGGTACAGGATCAAGATCCCCAGGGTAAAGAGGATCTTGCGCCGGATATCAGGAGCGGTCCAAAGATAACGCCATGCAGCTCGCCTCATTGCTCTCCTTGCTTGTTCTCACTTTCCTTGATCAATTCGACGCTCCCACCGGCCTTCTCGACTTTGGCAACTGCGGCCTTGCTGGCGCGATGCACGCGGATTTTGAGGGCGCCTTTCAGCTCCCCGCGCGCCAGCAACACGATGGGGCTTTCAGGGTAGCGCAGAATGCCTGCCTTCTCCAGCGTATCTGCATTCACTTCGCTGTTGGTTTTGAACCCGGCCAATTGGTCCAGGTTGATCTCGTTATAGTTGACGCGGAACGGCGGGTTGAAACCCCGCTTGAACGGCAGCCGCCGGAAGAAAGGCAGGTTGCCGCCCTGATGATAGAGTCCCGTGCCGCCGCCAGCCCGCGCCCCTTGGCCCTTGGTTCCCCGTCCGGAGGTCTTGCCGCGCCCCGATCCGGTGCCGCGCCCTACGCGGCGATGGGGTTTGGTCTTGCCCTCGTTAGGTTGCAATTCGTGCAGCTTCATCGTCCTATGCCTCTTCGACTTTCAGCAGGTGGCTCACTTTGTTGATCATGCCGCGCAAGGCAGGAGAATCCTCGCGGACCACGCTGGCATGCATGCGGCCCAATCCAAGGGAGCGCACGGTTTTCTTTTGGCTCTCTTCATACCCAATGGGGCTGCGCACCAACGTCAGTTTAAGTTGCTTGCCTGAATCTTTTTTAGCTGCCATTCTTCTTGCCTCGATCCCAGAACGGCTTAACTTCTGATGCGTCCTTGCCGCGAATAGAAGCCAGGTCGTCGACGGATTTCAATTGGTCCAATGCTTTAATCGTCGCCATCACCACATTGTGGATGTTGGGGCTTCCCATCGACTTGGTGAGGATATCCTGGATGCCGACCGCCTGCATTACGGCGCGCACACCGCCGCCGGCGATTACACCGGTTCCGGGTGACGCCGGTTTGAGCAACACTTCGGCGCCGCCCACCTTGCCCACCACGGCATGGGGAATGGTGCCGAAATACAAGTTCATGCGGCGCATATTCTTGCGCGCCCGCCCGGAGGCCTTGCGAATGCCTTCGGGCACCGTGTTGGCCTTGCCAACCCCAGCGCCCACGCGCCCACCGCGGTCGCCAACGATCACCGTCACGCGGAAAGCGAAGCGGCGGCCGCCTTTGACCACTTTGGCCACGCGGCGGATCTCGATGGTCTTTTCTTCAAACTCGCGCTCGAAGTCGGCGCCAGCATAATCTTTTCGTTCTGTTTTTTCGGTCATTAATGCTCCTAGAACTCCAGACCTTCTTTGCGGGCGCCCTCAGCAAGCGCCTTCACCCGGCCCGCATAGCGAAACCCGCCGCGGTCCAGCACCACTTGCTTGATGCCTTTGGCTTGGGCGCGCTGGGCAACAGCCTCGCCAACCAGGCGGGCTTGCTCCGTTTTGTTCTTGCCCTTCATCTTATTGCGCAATTCACCATCGTTGCTCGAGGCGGAGACGAGCGTGTGGCCTGCCCCATCGTCGATCAGCTGGGCATAAATGCCCGCCAGGCTGCGATACACATTGAGCCGCGGGCGTCCGGTGCTGCCGCTGATCTTGCGGCGCACGCGCAAATGTCTTTTTTGTCTAGCAGAATTTCGTCTTTTCTCAGCCATTGTCTTCCTAATTGTTTAGGCAACCGTCGCTTTACCGGCTTTGCCTGCTTTGTGGCGCACATATTCGCCCGCGTAGCGAATACCCTTGCCCTTGAACGGTTCGGGTGGGCGCACTTTGCGAACGCGGGCAGCTGTCTCGCCTACCAGCTCTTTGTCGAAGCCGCTCACAATGATCTCGCCCTTTTCGCCAATCGCAAAGCTGATCCCGGCGGGCGGTTCCATCTGCACAGGGTTGGAATAGCCAACATGCAAAACCAGGGTCTTGCCTTTTATCTCGGCGCGGTAACCCACGCCCTGTATTTCAAGCGTTTTGCTAAAGCCGGCGCTGGTGCCAACCACCATGTTATGCACCAGGGCACGGGCTGTACCATGCAGGGTCCGCCCGGATTTTCCTTCGGAATGGCGCTCTACATGCAGCGTATTGCCTTCCTGCTTGAAGCTGATGACCGTGGGGAACGTATGCGAAAGCTCGCCCTTCGGGCCTTTCACTTTTACTGAGGACCCATTGATCTCCACATTCACACCGGAAGGGAGCACAATCGGCATTCGTCCAACTCGAGACACGCTAAACCTCCGATAATTGCCTGGGTTTGCTACCAGACCTTGCAAAGTATTTCGCCGCCCACACCCAACTGGCGGGCCTTGCGGCCGCTCATCACGCCCTTGGGCGTGGAGAGGATGGCGATGCCCAGGCCGGATAACACCCAGGGGATCTCGCTGCGCTTGGCGTAGATGCGCCTGCCGGGGGAGCTGACCCGTTCCAGGCCGCTGATCACGGAGCGGCGCGTGCGGCGGTCACCGATGTACTTCAAAGTAAGCCGCAGCACCTTAAAGCCGGAGAAGTCATCTTGCACGACTTCAACCTTCTCAATAAAGCCCTCTTCCTTAAGGATCTCCGCGATGGCTGCCTTGAGCTTGGAACTCGGCATGGCCACCAGGGTCTGCCCCGCCATGATCGCGTTGCGCATCCGGGTGAGTAAATCGCTAATTGGATCGTTTATCGCCATTCTTGCTCCTCAGCGCCTACCATGACGCTTTTACCACGCCGGGGATTTTGCCTTCGAGGGCGTATTCACGGAAACAAATGCGGCATAGGCCAAAGCGGCGCATGTAGCCGCGCGGTCGTCCGCACACTTTGCAGCGGTTGCGCACGCGGTTGACATATTTACGCCGGGACTCCCGCGTGATGATCGATTTCTTGGCCATAACTAACCTTCTCTCCTGAACGGCATGCCGAGCATTTGTAGCAAGGCCCGCCCTTCTTCGTCGTTCCGCGCCGTGGTCACGATGGTGACCTCCAGGCCGCGCACCTGTTCGATACTGTCGTACTGGATCTCGGGGAATACCAGTTGCTCGTTGAAACCCATGGTGTAATTGCCGCGGCCATCGAAGGCATTGGGAGACACGCCGCGGAAATCGCGCACGCGCGGCAGGGCCAAATTCACCAAGCGGTCAAAGAAAGCCCACATGCGCTCCCCCCGTAAGGTCACCTTGACCCCGATGGATACGCCTTCGCGCAGCTTAAAGTTCGCGATGCTTTTGCGCGCCTTGGTCACCACCGGCTTCTGGCCGGTAATGGTCGCCAGATCTTCCACGGCAGCATCCAACACCTTGGCTTCCCCTTGCGCTTGGCCGATGCCGATATTAAGCACCACCTTCTGCAGGCGCGGCACTTCCATCACGTTGTCCACGCCCAGGCTTTTTTTCAAGGCGGGGACAATTTCCTTTTGATAGCGTTCTTTCAAATAATGTGCCATTCAAATACTCCGCGCGGCCTTAGGCCTTATCAATTTGCTTGCCGCAATTCTTGCAAACCCGGTGAGAGCCTTCCGCATCCCGCACAAAACCCACCCGGGCCGGCTCGCCGCACTTTGGGCAAACCAACAACACATTGGAGATGTGCAAGGGCGCTTCGAACTCAATGATGCCGGGGTTCAATTGGCGGCCCTGAGTCTGCACGGCGCGTTGGTGCTTCTTGCGCAAGTTGATCTTCTGGATCACCAGGCGGTTTTTTCTGGGCAGCACTTTGATCACTTCGCCGCGCTTGCCCTTGTCCATATCTTTACCGGTGACCACTTCAACGGTGTCACCCTTGCGTATCTTTTGCTTCACTCTCATCTCTCCTGGTGGGCCTATAGCACTTCGGGGGCCAGCGATACAATGCGCATGAAGCCCCGGTCGCGCAGTTCGCGCGCCACGGGTCCAAAGATGCGCGTGCCCCTCGGATTGGTTGTGTTGCCTTCCAAAATGACCGCGGCGTTGTCGTCGAAGCGGATGTAAGAGCCGTCCTCGCGGCGCCATTCTTTGGCGGTGCGCACAACCACGGCGCGCACGATCTCGCTTTTCTTCACCGTTCCCTGCGGGATGGCGCTCTTCACCGTGCCGGTCACAATGTCCCCAATGCTGCCGTAGCGCCTCCCGGTGCCCCCCTGTACCTGGATCACCAGGATCTCCCGGGCGCCGGTGTTATCGGCCACCTTCAGTCGCGATTCCTGCTGGATCATTAAACGACCTCCTCCTGCTCTTTGTGCTGCAGGATCTCGACCACGACCCAGCGCTTCGTCTTGGAGATCGGGCGGCTCTCGATCACGCGTACCCGGTCGCCCACCTTGGCGCCCAGTTCATCATGCGCCACCAGTTTGTGCTGTGATTCGACTACCTTGCCATACAAAGGATGGCTAAAGGATTGCTTGGTGCGCACCACCACGGTCTTTTGCATCTTATTGGACAACACTACGCCTTCGGTTTCGCGGCGTTTGCTCATGCTTCACCTTCTGTCTTCTGCTCGGCGCGCTTCTCCCGCAAAATGGTCATCAAACGGGCAATGTCTTTACGAGTCATGCGCGGCAAGTTCTGGTCCTTCAACTCACCTGTGGCGATCTGGAAGCGCATGCGCATCAGTTTTTCGCGCGCATCATCCAGCTCATGTTCGATGGCTTCAACGGTTAGTTTGCGTATTTCTTCTGTCTTCATCGAATTACTCGCTCAAAAATTCCGTGCGGCTGACGATCTTGGTGCGCACCGAAAGTTTGTGTTTCGCCAGAGTCAGCGCTTTGTAGGCAACGTCCTTAGGCATACCGGCAACCTCAAAGAGGATGCGCCCCGGCTTGATCACCGCGGCGTAAAATTCCACGCTGCCCTTGCCCTTGCCCATGCGAGTTTCAGCCGCCCGTTTGGTGATGGGCTTGTCCGGGAATACGCGGATCCACACCTTGCCGCGCCGTCGCGCTTCGCGCACGATAGCCCGGCGGGCGGCTTCCAACTGGCGGGCGGACACCCAGCCCGGATCCAGGGATTGAAGGCCATATTCGCCGTAATGCACTTCGGCGCCGCGCAGGGCTTTGCCCGTCATGCGGCCGCGGTGCATCTTGGGAAACTTGAAATTCTTTGGCATCAACATACATTAATCCTTTAATCTCTAGTCCCTAAGCTCCATTCTCCTCCCCACCCAACAGGATTGGGGATCTGAGATCGGAGCTTGAAGACCGGGGTCTTAGCTATTCGCTAACGTACACGCCTTCCGTGCTCTCAGGTTCAGCCTCTGCCTCGGGCTGGGTTTCGCCGCGGTAGATCCAAACTTTCACGCCGATCACGCTGTATTGCGTCAGGGCTTTGGCCTTGGCGAAATCAATATCGGCCCGCAGGGTCTGCAAAGGCACGCGGCCATCGCGCAGCCACACCCGGCGAGACATGTCCGAGCCGCCCAGGCGGCCGGTCACTTCAATCCTCACGCCCTGGGCGCCAGCACGCATCGATTGCTCGATGCCGCGGTTCAGCGCCCGGCGGTAACTGATGCGGCGTTCCAACTGGTCAGCAATATTTTGAGCCACCAACTGCGCATCCAGGTCCGGCTCTTTGATCTCTTTGATGTCCAATTCGATCTTCATCCCAACCAGGGCTTCCAGGGCTTTGCGGATCTCCTTGACGGTCTCGCCTTTCTTGCCGATCAGGATGCCCGGTTTCGCCGTGTGCACCATGATCTTGACGTTGCCCGGGAACCGCTCCACTTCGATGCGGGAGAGGCCGGCGCGTGGGGCCATCTTGTGGACCAGCTTGCGAATTCCGAAGTCCTGGTGCAGGCGGTTCACATAGTCTTTGCCTTCGGCAAACCAGCGACCGTCCCAGGTCTTATTGATCTTAAGGCGGAAGCCCACTGGATGTACTTTTCGACCCATAACTCTCCTACTTCGTAGCTGCGGGGGTGGCGGCAGCCGCGCCTTCCTGTTCGCGCAGCACGACGGTGATGTGCGCTGAACGGCGTAACCAGGGCTTGAAGCGGCCTCGAGCGCCAAATCGGCGCCACTTGCGCGTGCGGCCGGCATCCGCCGTGATCGTGTGCACCACCAACTGGTCCCGGCTGATGCCCATGTTCTTCTCCGCATTGGCCACCGCGGAAGCCACCAACTTGGAAACGGGATGCGCCGCCTTGCTAGGTACGAATTTCAATATATTCAAAGCCTCAACAGCCGGTTTACCGCGTACCAAGTCGATAACCAAGCGCAGCTTTTGCGGCGAAATGGAGACGTTGCTTACCTTAGCGCGAATATCGTGCGTCATGTTTATTCCTCAGCCGGGGGAGCTGCCGCGCCGATTTCAACTTTCTTCTCGCTCACGTGGCCGCGGAAAGTCCGGGTGGGTGCAAATTCGCCCAGGCGGTGGCCCACCATGTTTTCGGTAATGTAAATAGGCACGTGGCGGCGGCCGTCGTGCACTGCGATGGTGTGGCCTACCATCTGCGGAAAGATTTGGCTGGCGCGGCTCCAGGTTCGCAGCACAGTCTTCTCTTTGCTCTCGTTCATCGCTTCGATTTTCTTCAGCAGTTTCGGGTCCACGAAGGGCCCTTTTTTAAGTGAACGTCCCATCCACAGTCTCCAGGTCGCGTCTAGCGGCGTTTCTCGCCGCGGGAGCGCAAAATGTACTTATTCGTTGCTTTGTTGCGGCGCGTCTTCTTGCCGAGGGTTGGCTTGCCCCAGGGGCTCTTGGGGCTGGGCATGCCCACCGGCTGGCGGCCTTCGCCGCCCCCGTGCGGGTGATCGCGCGGAGTCATGGCTGAGCCGCGCACCGTGGGGCGAATGCCCTTGTGGCGTTTGCGGCCCGCCTTGCCAAACTTCACGTTGCCGTGATCTACGTTGCCCAATTGCCCAATGGTGGCATAGCAGGTCTGGCGGATCAGGCGGATTTCACCCGAGGGCAAGCGAATCTGGGCAAACTCGCCCTCTTTGGCGTTTAATTGGGCTCCCCCACCAGCGGAGCGCACCATTTGGCCGCCGCGGCCTTCCTTCATCTCGATGTTATGAATGATGGTGCCCGTCGGAATGTTGGCCAGAGGCAGGCAATTCCCAAGCTGGATGTCCACATTGGGTCCGGAAACCACCGTCGCACCCACTTTTAAGCCCAGCGGCGCCAGGATATAGCGCTTCTCTCCATCGGCGTAGTGCAGCAAAGCCAGGTAAGCGGTGCGACCGGGGTCATACTCGATGCCTGCCACTTTGGCCGGAATCTCGTGTTTGTTGCGGCGAAAGTCCACCAGGCGCATGCGCTGGGGATGCCCGCCGCCCCGATGGCGAACGGTAACCTTGCCGCGTACGTTGCGACCACCCTTGCTGGTCTTCTTGGCCAGCAAGGCTCGTTCAGGCTTTGACTTGGTAATTTCTTCAAAGCTGTGCCCTGTGGCGCCTCGGCGCCCGGGGGATGTCGGCTTATATGTCTTGACTGGCATTACTTAACACCTTCAAAGATATCTACCGTCTGGCCGGGGGCCAGGGTAACGATAGCTTTCCGATATCCGGAGCGGCGCAAACGCACCCGCCGGTTGGTTGCGGAACGGGTGCGCTTAGCTGGGACATTCAGCACATTGACCCGTTGCACTTTCACTTCGAACAAGAACTCCACCGCGTCCTTAACCATCGCCCGGGTAGCTTCCGGAATAACTTCAAAAGCCACCTGGTGCAGCTTGGTGTTCTGGAAGTTGGACTTCTCCGTGATCAGTGGTCGTCTCAAAACGTCGTAAACGGTCGTCATTTGGGTTCCTAGCCTAGCTCAAAAAGGTCTCGATCGCTTTGATCGAATCGAGGGGCAGGATGAGCTTGTCATACGTTAACAGATCACGCACATTCACATAGTTAGCCAGCAAGGCTTTGAATACAGGCAAATTTCGTCCGGCGCGTTGCACGCGGGCATAATTCTCGTCCTTGCCCGGCAGCACCAGTAAGGCAGAACCCTCCCCCACCAGGTTAGCCAACGCTTGGGCTACCAGCTTGGTCTTTGGCTCATCGAAGCCAAATGTATCCACCACCACGATCTCTTTTCCCGCAGCCTTGGCGGACAAGGCCGAGCGCAGGGCAGCCCGGCGCATCTTTTGGGGCATGTCCTGGAAGTAGCTGCGCGGGCGGGGGGCATGCACCCTGCCGCCGCCCACCCATTGGGGCGAGCGTATGGAGCCTTGGCGGGCGTTCCCGGTGCCCTTTTGTGCCCAGGGCTTGCGGCCGCCGCCGGCCACTTCGGCACGCGTTTTGGTCTTATGCGTCCCCAGGTGACCGTTGGCCATCTGGCGAACATAAGCCTGGTGCATCAGATCCTTGTCTATGTTAGCTTCGAAGATCTTGGCCGGGAGTTCAACCTGCTGCTCGAGCTTCTTGCCTTGAATGTTATATACGTCTAGTTTCATAGTTGCGTCCGCTTCGGCTGCTTAGGCCGTTTTGCGAGCCTCCCGAATGCTGACGATGGCGCCCTTGCCCCCGGCGACGGCGCCATGCACCCCGATCAAGTTCATTTCGGGGTTCACCAGCACCACTTTGAGGTTGATGGCGGTAACCCGACGCACGCCCATATGCCCCGGCATCTTCTTGCCCTTGAACACATGGCCGGGATAAGTATTTGCGCCGATGGAACCCACCGAGCGTTGCCGGTCCGATTGGCCGTGGGTCATCGGCCCGCCGCTGAAACCGTGGCGCTTCATGGCGCCGGCGAAGCCTTTGCCTTTGCTAACGCCGATGATGTCCACGCGATCACCGATGACAAAGTTCTGCACCGTGAGAGTGTCGCCTTCTTTTACTTCAGGTTGCTTGGCGCGGAACTCGCGCACATAGCGCAATAGGGGAGCCTTGACGCGGTTCAGGTGCCCGCGCTGGCCGCCGCTGAGGTGCTTGGCCTTCGTGTCGCCAAAACCTAGTTGCACCGCGCTGTACCCCTCGTGATCGGGGCGGCGGATCTGGGTGACAAAGCAAGGCCCAGCTTCGATGAGCGTAACCGGCACCGCGTGCCCTTGCTCGTCGAAAATCTGGGTCATCCCGACTTTCTTTCCAATAAGCCCTTTGAACATCTTCAATTTCTCCTAACGTTTTGTTGGGGACTGCCGGTCTGGGCTAGACCTCATCATCCCGCTGCGGCGCAGTCAGTTAAATTATCGGAAAGAGCTTTTCTTTCCCATAATAGAACTCTTGCACCGCCCCAGGCAGCTACGCAGTTTGCTGCGCCTTGGCTGCCTTACTCGAACTAAATTTGTGGCTCCGCCAGTCACACGCGAAGCCCAGAACTATACCAAACAGTTGCCTCTTCGTCCAGTCCTTCGTCACTGCCAGAGGCAGTTTCCTCAGGACAAGCTCTAGATCTTGATCTCGATATCGACGCCGGCCGGCAGATTGAGGCGCATCAGCATGTCGATAGTTTTCGAGTCAGGTTCCAGCACATCGATGATACGGTTGTGCGTGCGGATCTCGAAGTGCTCGTGCGAATCCTTATCGATAAAGGGTGAACGCCGCACGGTGAACATCTCGCGCCGTGTGGGCAGCGGCACCGGGCCCACCACACGGGCACCTGTGCGCTCGGCGGTCTCGACGATGCGCTTGGCCGACTGGTCGATCACACGGTGATCGTAGGCCTTGAGACGAATACGGATTTTCTGCTTGGTAGTCGCCATGTCAGTCCAGGATCTTGGTGATCACGCCGGCGCCCACGGTCAGGCCGCCTTCGCGGATGGCGAACTTGGAGCCCTGCTCCAGCGCCACCGGCGTGCCCAACTCCACCTGCAGGTTCACGTTATCGCCCGGCATCACCATCTCCACCCCTTCCGGCAGGGTGATCATCCCGGTCACGTCCATGGTGCGCACATAG
>DATBWP010000202.1:0-2499 GCA_036514735.1 Anaerolineales bacterium | reverse complement strand
AATTAGTAGTTGTGTTCATGATTTCTCCTTTATGGTTTTGTGTTTTATGACGGCGCGGATAGGAAGCCCAGGGCGGATAACGCCCCGAGCAGAGTCAGCAACACAATGATCGCGAACAACGCTCCGAACAAAATGCCCAGCCATTTTTTCTCGGGGTGGTTCACCAAATAGTGAGTCAGAGACGCAAGCAGAAAAGATTGGACGATCAACTCTGGCAGGCTCATCAGGTGAAACCATAAGGGCAATGTGGAATAAACGACTCCCTCGAGGGAACCTGGCGAGGCGCTAAAGGGTGAGAAGACGCCCACGATCAACAGAACCAGCCACAAGGTCAGCCAGCCGCGTTGTTTGGGAAAGATCACATCGCGTAACGCGAAGAAAGCAATCCCGAAGAGGAATCCGCGCAGAACCTGAAACAAGGGTCCAGCCGCGACCATGGGATGATCGGTTTGACGCAACGCAACGGCGACAGTTGGGTCGGCATACTTTGCGCTGTAATCAAGGAACAGGAAGGCTAGAAGCCCGATCAAAAAGTAGGTCACCGTATGAATCAGGGTGGTTTTGACCGCAATGGATGAGAACGAAAATTCTTTCATGATTTTCTGCTTTTGTTGAAATCGAAATGAAATAGCACAACGAAATTACCGACAGGCGAGTTTGGTGCCAGCCTGCCAGCGTTTTACCAATCTACGCCAATCCGAGTACAAGCCCCAGGATCAGAACCAGGAAGAATACACTCTGCCCGGAATGCAAAATGATGGGGAACCAGTTACTGTGGAAGCGTTTGCCGGAATAAGCAAATATCAGGTCTGCTGGAAGCGTTGCCAGGATGCCCCAGGGTTGATGAAGGTGATAAAAGGAAAACAGGACGCCGTTTGCAACCCAGTCCCATCTTCCGAATACGCCTTCCATTTTGGGTAACAACACGCCGCGAAATATGAATTCCTCGCCCAGGAATGTGTTGAATACCGCCAGCGCAAAGGTCAATCCAAGCCAGTTCCAAGCTCCAACCCACTGGGCGCGCAACTCGGGTGAAAACAACACTGAAGCATCGTAGCCCTTTGGTTCGGCAAAGAAGGGAAAGATCGTTGTCCACATATTGACAAGTACAGACCTCAAACCCATTTCCAGGGAGGCAACCAGAAGGATCAAAGGAATGATCCACCACCACAAGGCTTTCTTTGTCTCTCCTGTTTTAGCCGAAACCGGATGGTTGAGCCAGAAACGGCGGCTCATCGTGCTCAATCGGATGTTCCCTTCTTCGCGATAGAGAATGATCATCGCCAACACAAACTGCCAGATCAGTCCGACTGTCAACAACTTCATGCGCAGCAGACCGGCATCCACTGGCGGCAGGCCGGCGCTCATCGCCGGGTAAGCCACCCAGCCGAGCAGCCACATGGGTGCGCCGGCAGCCAGCCAGATTCCAAGGATTTGCCAGAGGGTGTACTGATCTTTCTTGTATGTTATTGAAAGCGTTTGCAGGTTATTCGTTGGTGTTATTTCTTGAGTTGACATGAGATTTCTCCTTAATCCGGTTTCTTGACCAAAAAGCCTATCGAGGGCCTGCCGGTTGCACAACTCCTTCTTTTGGTGACTGAGTTCTGTCAGGCTGTTCACCCTCAAGCGCAAGCACGTTTCTCTGGTCTGTGCGGGAAAGGTCCCTCGCTCCGGCAATCAGTACGATGATGATCGTTACCAGCACCGACACGGCCCCGAAAGTGAGGATCCCGCCGAAGTAGCCCCTGTAGACATCAATGTACCCGCCCCAGGCGTTGCTCGCGCCATGCATTACCGCAGCCATCAGCACACTGCCCCTGGTGTTGTTGAAGAGCCAGGTGAACTGGATCGAGGAGACGATCACGAACACCGAGTAAGTGAGAATGGCGGGGAGCAAGCCAGCCTGGGATCCCAAGTCGTGCTGGAACGTTCCCTCAATGAAGAATTGAGGGATATGCCAGATAGCCCACATCACGCCAATGATAAGGCTTGAAACCAGGGCGTTATGGCGGGTTTGAAGCCTGGGCAGGAGAAATCCTCTCCAGCCAAACTCCTCCCCGATCCCGGCTGCAATGGTTAGCATGATGAACAATGGAACGACTGTATACAGCGGCGGAAGCCCGCTCCAATCCACGGGCGGCCCGCCAAGCAGGTTGAACAGATATAAGGCAGCCACGGAAGGGATGACTGTGAAGAACAGCGCGATGGCCCACCACTGGAGGCCAACCCGCCAGATCAAGAAGCGCCCGAGCAATTCCCGAAGACCGCCCTTGCGCCCTTCAACCACGACGAGCACGATCGCCGCCAGGCTGGAACTGAGCGCTCCAAGCTGTGAAGCCTCCGGGGGGAGCAGGTCAGTAGCGATGGCAAGCGAAACGACTGAGCCAAAGATCATGGCCAGGATAAACATGGATATTGCGGGGTATTTCTTTACAAATGTAGACATTTTCTTTTTCTCCTTTTTTATGATCGGCTGGCAGGGACGGATGACGTCCCCGC
>DATBWP010000201.1:0-2417 GCA_036514735.1 Anaerolineales bacterium | reverse complement strand
GATTCTGAACGGGGAATTACCCACCAAAACGCAATATGAGCAGTGGATCTTCGACATCACTCACCACACCATCATCCACGAGAACATCAAGAACTTCATGCAAAACTTCCGCTACGATGCCCACCCGATGGGCATGTTCATCGCCACCGTGGCGGCTCTATCCACCTTCTATCCCGAAGCCAGCAAGATCAGCGATGTGGGATTGCGCACCATCCAGATCCAGCGCCTGATCGCCAAAGTGCCCACCATTGCAGCTTTCTCTTATCGCCACAGCCGCGGCTTGCCTTTCATTTATCCGGATAACGATCTCAGTTACCCGGGCAATTTCCTCAACATGATGTTCCGCATGACCGAAACGCATTTTGAACCCAACCCGGTGCTGGAGCATGCCCTGGATGTGCTCTTCATCCTGCACGCCGATCATGAACAGAATTGCAGCACCAATGCCATGCGCGCCATCGGTTCCAGCAAAGTGGACCCGTACTCTGCCATGGCGGGAGCCGCCGCAGCTTTATATGGGCCGCTACACGGCGGCGCTAACGAAGCTGTATTGCGCATGCTGAACCAGATCGCCGATATCAAGAATATCCCTGCGTTCATCGAAAAAGTGAAACAAGGCGAAGGCCGCCTGATGGGTTTTGGGCACCGTGTGTATAAGAACTATGATCCCCGTGCCGCCATCATCAAAAAGGTGGCCGAACAAGTCTTCCAGGTCACCGGGCGCAACCCCTTGCTGGATATCGCTCTGGAGTTGGAGCGGATTGCTTTGGAAGATGAATACTTCATTTCGCGCAAACTGTATCCCAACGTAGATTTCTATTCCGGCATCATCTACCAGGCGATGCAGTTGCCCACCAGTTTCTTCCCGGTGATGTTTGCTATCCCGCGCACGGTGGGTTGGCTATCGCAATGGCAGGAAATGCTGGGCGATGAAGAGCAAAAGATCGCCCGGCCGCGCCAGGTCTACTTGGGAGCCGATAAACGTGATTTCCTGCTCATGGAGAATAGAAAGTAAGTTAGTCCTTAGTAATCAGTAAGTCGATCGCGTCCATCAAAAAAGACTTCCGCATCGCGGAAGTCTTTTTTTCATTGCCAAGCGCCCTCTATTGGGTCGGGGTCGGTGTTGGCGCGGCGGAGGCGCCGCTGCCGGACCAGGAGAATACGCGTTCTTGGCTGGCCGGACCGCCGGTCACGAAAACCGGCAGCCCCTCCACGTCCACGCCAATTTGGGCCACCGGCACCACCGACCAGGCGAAAATATGCGGGCGGCCATCCGTGGGTCGGAAGGAGGTGGGCACGATAAAGCTGGTGTCCTTCACCTCGTCAACAATGCGTTGGTTTTGGCCCCCGGTGATATCCACCACGGTGACCTGGTAATACTCATTGCCCCGCAAGGCGCCTACCGAAGACCATTGTAGCGTGATGGTGTCGCTGGAGGAGTCGAACGGCTCGCCGTCCGCCGGCAGCAGGGGCTCTGGGGCTGGGTAGGCTGGGGCGATCGTGGGGGTCACTGTCGCTCCGGCGACAAAGGTGCGTTCGCATAGAGGTATGGACAAATGCTGTCCTTCAAAAGCCACGTCGCTGGTAAGCCCGTTCCATTCTAAAATGGCTTCCATCGGCACGCCAAAGGTGACTGCGATTAGACTCATACTTTCTCCCGCCTGCACTACGTGTTGCTGGGTCGGGCAGGCGGCAATCGTGGCTTCTAGTTCGCTAAGTGTGGCTGTAGCCGCAGGTGTGGGCGTAAAAGTGGGCTGGGGAATACGCAATACTTGACCGATGCTCAGGCCACAGTTAGCGTTGAGTGAGTTGGCCAGGATGATGTCTTGTGGCTGGATATTGAAAGCAAAAGCGATCCCGCTGCAGGTATCCAGGCCCTGAACTGTATACGACAGCGGAGTAAGGCTGGGTTGCATGGTGGGCGTAACCGTAGGCGTCTCTGGAGTAGGCGAGAGTGTGGCCGTCGGCGAAACCGAAGGGCTGACTACCGCGGGGCCTTGTCCCAGGCCGCCGGTTTGCGCCAGAGCTACATAGGTGAGGCTTCCGCCTACCAAAAGGAATAGGGCCAAGAGCCCGATGGCGATTGGGACGCTCAGGCGTACTTCGGGTAATTTGTTGCCGCCTACCAGGGGTGCGCTGAGCGATTGGGAGCCCCCACCAGTAAATTGATGGCCGCAAACCAAACAGCGCGGAGAGCGCTCGCTTACGCGGGTGCCGCACGAAGGACAGACCTTGGTCGGGGTGCTGCGCGGCTTTTCTGAAGTCATGAAACCGATGGATTATACCAAGCAGGTTGTCAAGCCGTACGGTTGAGCACTCATGAACAATTCTCCCGACTCGTCCTGCCGCCAACGCGCAGCACCGCACGCAAGGGTATACTGAATTTGTGCAGCCCCTCAGCCTCTACCTGCATATTC
>DATBWP010000200.1:0-2175 GCA_036514735.1 Anaerolineales bacterium | reverse complement strand
GGGGCCGGGGAGGGGTTCGTTTGAATGACCGTTTTCATTCATGAACAGGGAAGCGCCGGTCAGGCGTTCGCCTTCGAGCCGATGCCATCACGGACTTCCAAGTTAATGGTAACCCGCCCTGGCGCCGGCGCGCCGGTTTCGGCATAGCTGGCATTGAGCCACTGTCCGGCGGTCAGTTTGCCGCTGCCGGCGGTGACGGTGACTTCCTGCGGCGTGTTAGCGGCCCAACCCACCGTGCCACCTGCCGTGCCGCTGATGACGGTTTGTGCTGTACCGGCCGCGCCGCCATTTTCCAGGGAAATTTCCCAGTAAGTGCCGGCAGCCGCGGCCTGAGCCGTATCAGGGGCAACATAACACTTCTCGATAGTGTAATTGTGATCGTCCGGTACACGGAGCAGCGGGATGCGCTTGCTTGCGGCGGGGTCGCTGACGTTGATTGCCAGTGTAAAGGGTGCGTTATTCATCTCATGCCTCCTATGTTGGCTCGGTAGCGTCGTGCGTGAGCTTGACGCCGTACTCGTCGCGCAACTCGCCCACCGCATAGCCGGCGGACATATTCAGTTCGGTGGCCTTGCGGCTTGCATCCCGTTCCGGCTCCAGCATCGGCGCCTCGCGCTCGTCGAAGCCCAAGGAATTCGGGTTGAACACCGCTCCGACCGCGTCGTCTCCGCCGTCAATGGCGATGTTGGCGCTGGTGAACCAGTTAGCTGCCAGGAACGCCCCGACGAAAAAGCTGCGCAGAGCTTGATTGGCGATATCGCCCAGGAACGCCTGGTTCGCGGCGGGTTGGCCCAATTCCACCCATACGTCATGCCAGCCATAGGGATGGAGCACGAAATAGAGCGGATTTGGTGATTTTTGGTTACGCAGCACCGAGATGGCTGCCGCGCAGTTGGCGATGGTCAGAGCGCTGCCGGCCGCGGCCTTTCCTGTGCCAAACCCGGTGAACAGCGCCACCAGGTCGGTGTCGATCTTGGTTGCGAGCGCCCCGCCCAATTCCTGCGCGGCGTCCTGCGCGGCGTTGTCGGGGTCGGTTTGCACGTCTTCATCCGTCAAAACGACCTGCGCCATTTTGACGGTCGGGGAGAGAGTGTACTTCAGCGATCTACCAAACGTGGTCGGGTTTTGGAAGTCCACTCCCTCGGGTTTCTCAACAGCCGTAACCTGCGGGCGGATGCTGCCCTTGCGCTGCATATAGCCAGTAGCGTTGAAGTTGCGCACGAGACCCACCATAATGTTGGATTCGCGTGCGACAAACAAGGCGTCATCGTAGATCAGGTTGAACAGGCCGTTGAGGTCATCGGTGGTCGTGATTGCCATGATAGCCTCCAAAAGCGGGGGTTAGCCGCTCTTGCTGATCGGCTGGCTTGGACCGCTCTGTATCCGCACCCCACCCCCTTTGAAGAACGTATTATCTTTGACTCCGCCGCCGAAATATTGCTGGCGGCGTTCCGCATCGGTTTTCCCGGCGCTTATGGTTTGATCCGGGTTGGTGGGGCCGATGGGGGGAGCAAGCGGGTTTCTGCCATGCTGATTATTGGTTAGTAAAGTCCATGGCGCGGCTGCAGCGAGTGCATTGATCGCCGCGTCCAGCCCCTTGAACTGGGGATCGGCGAGGTCCACGTGTTCCATATCCAATAGCCGGAAGGCTAGCTTCGGGTCGGCGAATTTCCCGGCCATCAGGCCGAGCGATGCCGCTTCAAGCCGGGCCTGGGTCGCAGCCTGTTCGGCTATTTCGGCCCTGGCGTTGGCAGCCTGTGTGGCCTGTTGGGCCGCGGCTATGTCCGCCTGGATACGCTCCTGCTCGCTCATCTTATCCCGGAGAGCTTTCTGCCCTTCCTTCACAGCCTTTTGCAGCGTGTCGACCGATTCGAAGCCCAGCGCTTTAGCCATGTCGGCTTTGGCTGAGTTTTGCGCCCGGTCGAGGCGTTCCTTCAACGCCGCAGGGGTGAATTTGATTTCTTCCCCCGCGCCTTTACCGTCCTTCACCTCCGGCTCTTGCGGAGCGGGGGAGGGGTCCCCGGACGTGGGGGGGGCAGCAGGGCTGCTCTTGGCTGGGGGAGTGGCAGGATCGGCGGCCGGGGGCGGCGCACCGCCTCCGACGTCGTCCTTCTCACGGAAAAAGATGGGGGGCAAGATGCCCGATGGATGGAACAACATGGATACCTCCCGCAA